>NZ_JAUBVD010000118.1:0-6254 GCF_036705675.1 Microcoleus sp. AT8-A3 | reverse complement strand
TCCAAAAAGGACGGGCTTTCAGGCCCCTCCCACAATAACAATTAAAATTGTAAGTTATTTAATTCGCGATCCTTATAGAAATCGAGTTATTTAGGGAGCATCGGCAGCTTGCCCTAAAATCGCTCGCCTAGCAATCTTTGTCGCACCCCCTCAGCGATTTTTTGCCCCAGATATTCGGGAATTAAACTTTCATTGGGCCCCAACAAGTAGAGAATCAGGCGAGTTCGCCCCCGCCAAACTAGCAAATTAGCATTTACGACCAACAAATCCTCTTGCCAGATGGCATACATAACTTTATAAAAAAGTCCAGGTTGATTATCTGCTTCAATCAGCAAAGCTGGCAAGTGGAAAACAGGATCGACGTAGAATTCAGTTGCCACATCTTCCAAACCCGCGTCTAAATTAAATTCCACCGCCAACATCTCTTCAACCTCAAAATGCCCCGCCAATGCCTCTCGAACGGCTCTACAGACGTTTTCTGCTGTTTTATCTGCCAGTACCTTGCCACCGCGAGATACGACCAATTTGATAAATACCAGCATGGGCGGGTAAATTTGACCGTACAGACTCAGACTGTGAATTGTCAGCCCGTAGGCCGCGAGCACTCCAAAAATATCGCTCAGTAGAAAAGACTGGTTCCGGTAAGCAAAATGCAGGGCACTTTTGTTACCTTCGGCTCGGATTTCGATGACTGCTTGCCGAGTTTTGTAAAGCTGGTAAGCTAATTTGAGGTTTTGCAACTGGATTTCGCTGCTGACAAATTGCTCATAAAACTGCGGAAACGCTCGGTTAAAGCGCTTGAGAAGTTCTAGTGTAGATGGTTTTAAACCCGAAGCCATAATTGAGGAGAAGGTGCGGGAGATATACTAGGTATTGACTCTTCCATGCCTTATGGCAATGGGATTTTCGATTCGACGATTCGACTTAAATTGTGCCCGTCTCCTCACTAAAAGCAAAAGTCAAATCTGTCAATCGATTTTAGATTTTAGATTTTAGATTTTAGAGGCGACCCCACGGATAAATGCGGGGGCTTGAGGATTTTCGATTTTCGATTTTGGATTGATTCCACGGATAAATCCGGGGGCTTGTACCACCTTTGAAATTCGTGGTCAGAGAACTTATCACGAGAATGTCACCGTTGCGCCATTCCAGTGGTATTTTCCACCAAGGGTATAAGTTCCGGCGCGATCGGCGGCACTCAAAAGAAGCATTTCCCAAAATGCCTCTGTCTTGGTTCGGCAACAAATTTTACCTTAAAAGCGGGTTGTCTGGGCACTGGCTAGCAGAACAGTTCTACCAGACTTGACAGAATAAAAAAAGCGCAGACTCAATGTTGGACGACAAATCCCTGTTTTCGGCGTAAGATGAGTGTACCGTAAACTGTTCCTCAAGAGGCTACCGGCAATTGATCCTACGCCGATCGGAGTGGGTTTATCTGTCTGGTTCTCTTTCTCGTCGTCCAACTTCTACTACCTTAACCGCGCCTGCATGGGTTTTTGGAAAAACTTATTTAGTAGTTCTGAGTCTGCCTCTGTACCCCAAACAGCGGATTTTGAGGAAGATGTGGCTGTTGGGTTAGGCGATCCGCTTTCCCCAACGTTTCGCAAGCCCGCCAGCGGAAACGCTCGCATCTTTTTCAGTTGCGATCGGGACATTGACCTCTACGAACTCGAAGAACTTTGTAATGCAGTGGGTTGGTCCCGCCGTCCCCTGCGTAAAGTCAAAAAAGCTATTGTGCACAGCTTCCTAGTCGTCTCTATGTGGGAGATGCGGGGCAGCCAGCGACGGCTGGTGGGTTTCGCCAGAGCGACTTCAGACCATGCTTTTAATGCCACGCTTTGGGATGTGGTAGTTCATCCCGACTACCAGGGCAAGGGCATGGGCAAGGCGCTGATGAAATACATCATTAAAAAACTCCGCAGTGAAGATATCAGCAACATTACCTTATTTGCTGACCCTCATGTGGTGGATTTTTACCGCAATTTGGGCTTTATGTCCGATCCAGAGGGGATTAAAGGTATGTTTTGGTATCCTGATTAGCGAGCGAGGTGCAGGTAGGCGTTGATTTGTTGAGGATCTACAATACAATATTGACGCTGCCAACACCGACTGCACCTGTGCGCTGCCCTCAGTTACGCTTGGATGTATCCCGGCATCAGGGCAGTTATAAAGCTGTGCAAGTATTGTCAGTCGATTTGAGCAGATCGCGATAGGAGTCAGGGGCTGGTATCGATTTTTGGGTGGCGTCAAACCGCACAACCTGAAAAAAACTTCGCCTTAGCTCCATCGAGAGCTAAATATTTAATAAAGCTTGACAAGCAAGCGGTTTTGTGTGTTAATGGTTAGAGGTTAGCTAACTATAACACCGGGATGTAGCGCAGCTTGGTAGCGCGCCTGCTTTGGGAGCAGGATGTCGCAGGTTCAAATCCTGTCATCCCGATCGCACAATGTTAAATAATAGATTGAAGCATAACTGTCTCTGATGTTTACATTTCGTCAAAATGAAAACAAATTGAGGCAGTTTTTGCCGATCGTGTGAAAGCGCGAGTCTTTGCGTTAATGTGTTTCAGGATCGCTCCTGATGGAAAAAACATGAAATCATTAGTTCGTTTGGGCGCAATATTGGGAATTGTCGGCAGCACTCTGCTGGGCCCCTCCCCAATTGGCAAGATGTCTGCACTGGCACTGCCGGAGCCGCAAATTTTGGAAAAATTGCGCTCGGTGCCGGTATTTACGATTACAGACGCTCAGGGTGCGCCCCTGATCGCTTCTGTTCCCAAGCAGGGTGAGGGTCAAACTGGTAATGCTTCTGTGGCGGGAATTTTCATCAGCCAGAAAGACGCTCAAGCTTTTGTCGATCAACTGAAAACCAGAAATCCTCAGTTGGCGGCCACGGTGCGCGTGATGCCGGTGTCGCTGGGGGAAATTTATCAGCTCACTCAAGCAAATAAAGGTAAGCCGGAGGAAGTGCAATTTGCTTTCGTTCCCGCTCCGCAGCAGGTGCAGTCGGCTAAAACTGTACTTCAGCAGACTGGTCAACAAGTTAATGAGTTCAACGGTGTACCTCTGTTTTTGGCAAGAGGCGGCGCAGAAAATGGTTATTTGACGATTCAGCGGGGTCAGCAAGAGGTGATTCCCTTGTTTTTTAACAAGGAGGATTTACAGGGAATGGTCGATCGTTTTAAGCAGCAGCAGCCCAACGTGACAGCCACAATTAAGATTGAGGTGGTGAACTTGGAGAGCGTTTTGGAAGCTTTGCGTACTGAAAACGACCCGTTTTTGACCCAAATGATTTTGGTTCCGTCGCGGGAGTCCCTGGAATTTGTCCGATCGCTCCAACCTGCCGGTGCGGGCCAAAATCCACAGGTTGCTCCGGCTCCAGCTCGGCCGGCTCCAGCTCCGGCTCGCTAATAGTTAGTCAGCAGTCATTAGTCATCAGTCATCAGTTATTAATTAGTAGGTTGGGTTTCTCGACTCAGCCTACTATTTACTAATTACTAATTACCAGTTAGCAATTAACAATTACCCCTTCCAAAAAAGTATTATGTTTGTTTCTGGTTTAGAGCTTTGGCAGTGGGTGAATCAAGCTAAAACAGAGGCGATCGCCCATGACATTCCCCTAGCAGAAATCGACTGGCTGCTGCAAGAGCTGGCTGGTTTGGATAGGTTGGCTCTGCGTTTGGAGTCGTTTAAAGATTTGCCAAAAATTGAATTAAAGTTGTCTTTATCGGAACTTGCTCAATTGTGGCAGCGGCGCTTGCAGGAACGGGTGCCGGTGCAGTATTTAACGGGAGTTGCACATTGGCGACATTTTTCGCTAAAAGTAACGCCGGCGGTGCTAATTCCGCGTCCTGAAACGGAATTGCTGATCGATTTGGCTGTGGAAGCTGTGAAAAGCCGTTTAGAAGCAGAAAATATCAATCAAAAATCTACTCCCCCCAACCCCCCCTTACTAAGGGGGGGAGAAGATTTAAACTTCTCCGAGCTTCGGGGGGGAGAATTTGCCAAATCGGATTGGGTGGATTTGGGAACGGGCAGCGGGGCGATCGCGATCGGCTTGGCTTCTGCGTTGACAAATGCTAGGGTTTATGCGGTAGATTGCAGTTCCGAAGCTTTGGCAGTGGCTCGACTGAATGCTGAGAATTTGGGTTTTGCATCGCGAATTAATTTTTATCAAGGTTTGTGGTGGGAACCGCTAGAATTTCTCAAAGGTCAAGTCAGCGGCATGGTTTCTAACCCCCCTTACATTCCCAGCAGCACGGTACTGACTCTGCAACCGGAAGTTTTGAAGCACGAACCTCATCTGGCATTAGACGGCGGTTTTGACGGGTTAGAGTGCATCCGGCATTTGGTAGAAACGGCTCCCGATTATTTAGAATCGGGGGGAGTTTGGCTGGTTGAGATGATGGCGGGACAGGCTGAGGCGGTAGCTGATATGCTGGAAAGTCATGGGAGTTATGGCAAAGTTCAAATATTTTCTGATTTAGCAGGGATCGATCGGTTTGCTTTAGCGTATCGACGTTAGGTTTCAAGAATATGTCGTACTTCTAAAATCTAAAATCTAAAATCTAAAATCTAAAATCTAAAATCTAAAATCTAAAATGGCATGACACAAGTTTCGATCGACTCCCTAGTTCAAGGGGCAATTTCTGGTAATCATATCGTCAGTTTTCCTACAGATACTGTACCCGCTTTGGCTGCGCGTCCCGATCGCTCGGAGTTGATTTTTGCAGCTAAACGTCGCAGTCAAGACAAACCCCTGATTTTGATGGCGGCATCGGCGAGGGCCTTGTGGCCCTACGTGCAGGGAAGTCCAGCAGAGTTAAAGTTGTGGCAGCAAGTAGCCGAATCCTATTGGCCGGGGGCGTTAACTTTGGTACTGCCGGCTTCGCCAAAAGTCCCGGCGGCCATGAATTCGATCGACCCAACTACAATCGGAGTACGAGTGCCTAACTTTCCCCTTGCCCTAAAGATTCTAGAGCAGACAGGCCCTTTGGCTACTACCAGTGCTAATTTATCCGGCCAGCCGCCTCTGGAGTCGGTGGCAGAAATTGAGGCTCAGTTTCCCGAAGTCTTGACATTAGTTCCTTCTGAATTAGCAACAGCGACAACAGCTTCGAGTTTGCCTTCGACTGTGGCTAAATGGACGGGCAGCGAGTGGGAAATATTGCGACAAGGCGCGATCGAGTTAGAATGCTAAAAGCTAAACTCCAAGGCAAAGCAATATGGCGCCGATCGGCTGGAGCAACTTTATATATTTAGGTATGGGACTGGGGCTGGGTTTGGGAAGCAGTTTGATTTGGCGCCTGCGGCAAAAAAGCTCGCAACAGCCCGAACCGGCGCCCAAAGTGGCCCCACCTCCTCAAGAAATTCACTTAGAGAAGTTTGATGCCCTTTCCGAGCAACTTAAGCAAACTCAATTGGCTTATCAGATGGCATCGGAGATGAGCCAATTTAAGGCGGGTTTTTTGGCTCGGACTTCTCACGAGTTGCGATCGCCCCTGAGCACTATGATTGGTACGCTGCAATTAATTCTCTCGGATTTGTGCGACGATCCTGCTGAGGAACGAGAGTTTGTCGAGCAAGCTCACGCCGCGGCACTCAAGCTGGTGAAATTAATAGATGAAATTATCTCTGTTGCTAAAACTGAACACGGCACTGAAAGGATGGATATTGAGCCGATTCAGTTAGCTAAGGTTTTTGACGAGGTTGATGATTTAACTTACTTGCAAGCTGCTAATCGCGGCATTCGTTTGGAGATATTGCCGCCAGATCCGGGGATTTATGTATTGGCAGATTTGCCGAGGTTTAGGCAAGTTTTAGTCAATTTGGTAGATACTGCTGTTGCTCAGATGGAGGAGGGGAGTATTTCTGTTTCGGCCCATGCTTCGCCGGAATCTGGATGCGTTCACATTTGGGTGGACGATCAGCGTTCAGTGAGTGCTTGGAGCGAGTCTTGGGATTTGCTGAAGCACAATTTGGAGTGTGATATTACCAAGAGCAGCGATAATTCTCAGGTGTCTTCTGGAATGAGGTTATTGATGAATCAGACTCTTTTAAGTTTGATGAGCGGAAAGTTGGAGGTTCTGGCTGTGCCTTCTGAGTCCGAAGAGTGCAATTTTAACCGGACTCAGTGTTCTATTCCTTTGGCAACTTTGTGATGAAGGAAGTTCGGCCACCAGGGTAAACGCATCTTAATTTCAACCTCAAACATGATAAGATGAAGTGTTTAGCTAAATCAAGTGCGTAATTGA
>NZ_JAUBVD010000020.1:58074-109699 GCF_036705675.1 Microcoleus sp. AT8-A3 | reverse complement strand
ACGGCAAACATGGAACTTCTTCTCGGCAATCAACTGTAGATAAGTTTAGCAAACTATTTGGCACTTAAGTCCGACTCCCAAACAGGCAGTTCAGTTGCC
Source organism: Microcoleus sp. AT8-A3 (assembly GCF_036705675.1). NCBI lineage: Bacteria > Bacillati > Cyanobacteriota > Cyanophyceae > Oscillatoriales > Microcoleaceae > Microcoleus > Microcoleus sp. AT8-A3. Next base: position 109,600 of record NZ_JAUBVD010000020.1, on the reverse strand, counting down.
GGATGATGCCGAAACCAGGGGTCGGTTTCTTCGTATTCATGGGGAAGGGCTATCCAAGTTTGAATGCCATGCAGGATGGCTTCTTTGCTGCGATCGTCGTCAGGCGTGCGTTCGGAGTGGACAATGCCTCGCCCTGCCGTCATCCAGTTCACCGCACGCCTGACGGATTTCTTGAACGCTGCCCACACTATCACGATGCAGCAAAACACCTTCAAACAGGTAGGTGACGGTTGCTAAGTTGATGTGCGGATGCGGTCTGACATCCACGCCCCGGCCGGGTGGAAACACCGCAGGGCCGAGATGGTCAAAAAAGATGAACGGGCCTACCAGTGCTAAAACGTCTGAGGGAAGCAAGTGACGGGCTTGGAATCCACCCAAATCTTGAATGTGTGGCTCATTGACATACTCACTGACCTGAAGGTACGGTGATTCTTAAGCCTCGCGACTTAAGTTTCTGCTTCTTCGCAACTGCCTCCACCCTCAAAGAGTTTTGGTCTTATGTTCGCTCCACAGACTAACCCCGCAAGCCCTGCGGTTTTTACGTGTCGAATACCAAACGGAATTCTTCTCCTGTTTTGATTCTAGGGTTAGACTTCCATTGCCCTATCCTCTTTTCCCGGTCTACCGATTTTGCTTCGCCGCCAGCACCTCGGGCTGAACTTCGCTCGTATAGGCTGTTTGATCCATCGTCTCGGGTGGGTCGTTGACCAATTACATTCTAATATAAAGCCGTCCTAAAAGGACGGGGTTTCTACCCAAATTTGTGATGAGATGCTGGATGGTATCCGTCATAATGTTTATGAAGTTCCCAACGCTAATCGTCTATGTCAAAAGTGCATGATACAAAAAGCTATCCTTGTAAAGGACGATCGCAATATCAGTGACTGGTCTAAACTTTCCCAATCGAAAGCTCTTGTAGAGTGTCGAGTTCTCAACGAGCTTTCTGCTTACGAGACGATGGAGAGTTCATCACTGACTTGAATCCTACCTTTGACTAGGGAGCGAATCAGACGATCGAGTGAGCCACGTTCTTCTTCACTGATAGACTCATCGAGGATGGCGGCCATCATGCCGTAGCGGTCAGCCTTGGTAACGCGGTGAGTATCGGTGACAGTGGCAATTAATTCGTTGATAGCGCCGGGGAGAAGATTAACTGGATACATGGGATTGTTTTGAACTCGACACCTTAATCATCTCGTGGTTTCTCCTAAGAGCAAGTGATGGTGCTGGTTTTTTTCCGTGATAATACTGAAAATCTTCGGTGAACCAAGTCCGTGTTACCAGTGATCGAAGTCACAACATTGAAACTAATGCAGCGGTGGAACAATTAGAACCCACATCTTGCACCCTTCTCAAGAACAGGCTTTTCGGCCTGTTCCACAAAGAGTGAATTTTCTTGTGGAACAGGCCGAAAAGCCTGTTCCTAAAATGCCTATCGAGAATGGTGCAAGATGTCAGTTAGAACCAACCTTCGGCCCTTCAAGTGTCACAGTGATAATTTTCGTTTTTCACGAGTCTGAACCTCTTGCTGTGCAAATGTTTCAGACCTTCATAGGAAGAACTACCTCTTCTTCAATCACTTGTCAACAAGTAACGACTGTTGACTTTTTATCCAAAATCAAAATAAGTAGACAGACAAAAAAATTAGTCCGCCTACTTAATCGCTAACTAGAAATCACTCCCACTCGATCGTTCCCGGTGGCTTAGAAGTAATATCGTAAACCACTCGGTTCACCCCCTTAACCTCATTCACAATCCGATTCGAGATCAGTTCCAACAAATCGTAAGGAACCCGCGCCCAATCAGCCGTCATCCCGTCTTCACTCTTAATAAATCGCAAGACGATCGGATAAGCATAAGTGCGCTGATCGCCCATCACGCCTACACTGCGAATCGGTAGCAAAACTGCAAAAGCTTGCCAAAGTTCACCGTACAATCCGTGCCGGTTAATTTCTTGGCGAACAATGAAGTCAGCATCCCGCAAAATATTTAGTCTCTCGGAGGTAACTTCTCCGATAATCCGAATCGCCAATCCCGGGCCGGGGAAAGGTTGTCGGTTCACTATTTCTTCGGGAAGCCCGATCGACCGGCCGACTTTTCGCACCTCATCCTTAAACAGTTTTCGCAGCGGTTCAATCAGCTTAAATCGCAAATTTTTCGGCAAACCGCCGACGTTGTGGTGGCTTTTAATTTTAACAGCAACTCGCTCGCCACTTTTGGGGTCTGCATTCGTGTCAGCCGACTCAATCACATCAGGATAAAGAGTACCTTGTGCGAGGTAGTCAAAGGGGCCCAGACGCTTCGATTCTTCTTCAAATACGTTGATAAATTCGTGACCGATCCGCTTGCGTTTTACTTCAGGATCGGTAATCCCTTCAAGTTGAGCTAAAAAGCGTTCGCGAGCATTAACATACTCAACGTCAATGTGGAATTGCTCTTTAAATAATTTTACCAACCGTTCTGGTTCATACTTCCGCATAAACCCTTGATCGATAAACATACAGGTAAGTTGGTCGCCGATCGCCTTATGCAGCAAGAAAGCCAAAGTAGAAGAATCTACACCGCCCGATAGAGCCAGCAAAACTCGTTTATCTCCCACTTGCGCGCGAATTTCGCGAATCGATTCCTCCACAAAAGTAGCAGTCGTCCAAGTCGGTTCGCACTCGCAAATGTGGTAAACAAAATTGCGAATTAAAGCTATTCCCCCGATCGAGTGAACTACTTCGGGGTGAAACTGAACCCCGTACAAATTTTTCTCGTGGTTAGCCACAGCAGCACACGGAGTATTGTCTGTGTGAGCGAGGATTTCAAAACCCGGTGGCAGTTGAGTACACGAGTCTCCGTGGCTCATCCACATCGTGCTGCCTTCTTCGACATTTGTCAGCAAATCTGTAGGATCGTCAATAAATAGCGATGCCTTGCCATATTCGGCTAACTTAGCCCGTTCAACCGTGCCTCCGAGCTGCTTTACCATCAACTGCATCCCGTAACACACTCCCAACACCGGTATTCCCAAATTCCAAATTTCTGGGTCGCAGTGGGGTGCTTTTTCATCGTATACAGAACTTGGGCCTCCTGAAAGAATAATTCCTTTAGGATTGATAGCTTTTAACTGTTCTGCCGTAGTGCGGTAAGAAATTACTTCTGAATATACTTGAGTTTCGCGAATTCGACGAGCAATCAGTTCGGAATATTGCGAACCGAAGTCGAGAATCACGATGATCTGGCGATCGATCTGCTGCATTAAAGAGTTTGTGAGAACGGACTCAGTTTCTATTTTAGTAGTCACGGTTATTGCGTAATTGCTAAGTGCTAATTGGGCAGAAAGTAGCGGACGTATCTGTCGCGCTCTCAGTACAATTCTAAGGAAGACTAGGAACCATTGGTCGCTAGGAATAAATCTTATTGATACTAGATTGCCGTCAGCGATGTTAGTCGATTAATCGGGTACAGGGCCATAGATTTACTTCGATCCTTACCCTAATTAATTGAATTCTTGCTTCAGAAATAGCTTCCCGAAGCAACCTAGTATAATTAAGGTTTAGGGACAGAGAATTATTACTTGTTAAATATTATCCCTGACCGATGTTTTAAACAGAATTCAGGGATATTCACACTACATTAACAAATTTGGGTCAAAAATGTATCTCCTATGTCACTTTTAACAATAATTTTGCGATCGCGCCCGAACATCACCGAGCCCACGGGGATGTGCAAGTTAGTGTGAGTAAAAATGCAATCCGATGACCGCAAGTCTATTTGTCGGGCGATGTCGCCGTAAATTAGATCGACCCAATTGCTCCCAAACTCGGCGTCTAAAGCCCGCAGTTGCCCGAGAGCCTCTTCGGCTGTCGCTGCGGCAAAAATTGCGGAACACGCATCAGCCGGCATTCCAGCCTTAGCACAGTAAGCTGTGAGAATTTCCCTGCGCCCGTCAGCGAGGTGGTGGTGAGTGTGAAAAATTCCCGCCGCCAATTTCATCAGTTTCCCGTGATAGCCAAACAGCAAAATTGACTGCACGCCCTGATATCCGGCTTCTACCAGCAGCGGGCCGAGCCAGTTAGCGGTTTTGACTAACCTCTCACGATTAATCCCCAGTTGTCGCGCCAAATCCAAGCCGTTTTCGCCGATGCAGAAAACCAAACAGTCAAACAGTTCGGCTTTTTGTTGCAGTTGTTCGCGGTAAACTTCCAACTGTCCAGGGGCGCTCAGCGGTTGAGAAATGCCCGTTGTACCCAGCAGCGAAAGTCCTTCTACCACGCCGAAAGCTTCGTTAGAAGTGCGGGTGGCTAGTTGCCGCCCAGACGGCAGAATCAGGGTGACAGTAATTTTTTCTCCCCCTGCGAGTTCTCGGCTCAGATTCGATCGCAACAGTCGCATTGCGTAATCATAGATCGCCGCCCCTCCACCGACTGTGTGACGCCCTATACCTTCACCGCCGAGAATCACAATCTGCTCTCCCTCTTCCCAATTCCCCAATTCCACCATTGCCCAAACGGGGGTATTTCGAGTCAGATCGAGATTGTCGCCCGGATCTGAGCGAGTCACTCCTAAAGCGGTATCAGTTTTGAGTACAGACGCCTGTTCGATCGGAATTTCTGCCGTTATTTGCGGTTCCAGTAAATTTACTGATACGCTATCAACAGACTGGATACCTGCGCGTAAGCACCGCAAAGCTGCAAGTGCGGCCGCACAGGCAAATACTGGCAGTGTATACCCCGATAAAGGTTGAGTTTTGGTCACGATCAAATGCAGAAATACATAAATTTGCTGGCGATCGACATCACGCCGTAGCAGTGATACCCCTCAAACATTTAAGCTTAATTTTAGGGTTTGTTATTATCAGCAGTTAGGGTAATTTTTGTCAAGTAATCATTTGGTTCTCCCAGTTGCTGATCGCAGCCACACTTTTGTTGAGGTGCGTTAGCGGAGCCCGCCCCTACGGGGGCTACGCCAACGTAGAGGATCGCCAACAACCCACTCCGAAGGCTTACGGGCCGGTGCGGGCGATTTTCACAAAAAACCCGGAATCTCGATCGCGAGCGCTGGGGCTGAACAAACGGATTCCAGGAATTAGGTACAAATCGTTAGCAGCTATACTCGGCAAGTCGATCGTCTTTCATTCTATAGATTTACCTAGCCGTAAATGTGTCAGAGCCGAGTCGAGGATCGGGCGAAATTTGTTTTGGCCCTTGGGGCGACTTGTTTGAGGCGGAATTCGAGCAATTGTTGGCAGGCGAAATGCTGCGATCGCTTCCTTGTTAAGCCCTAAAACCTACTTTTTTACAATTAGCAGATTTATATCTCCCAAGCGGTTGATGTCCCAGCGATCGCAAGTCATTTATATTGATCTGAATTACCCGGACGTGCCAGTCCTACTTTCGAGTTAGCCTCTTGAAGGTGGGGCTGGTTTTATCTAACCCTGTTACTTCAATTATCCAATCTACAATCTAAAACCTAAAATCTAAAATCGATTGACTATGGTTGAACCAGTTGCAGAGTTAAATGAACCTCTATCTCTTCAGACTGCAGAAATAGTAGAAATAGTAGACCCGAAAATATTTCAGCTCGTTCTCTCTCCAAAAATAGCTCTCAAATTTTCCAAAAAAGACGTTCGATCGACCCTGAAAGCCTCAACTCTAGACGGCGTTTTTGCCACTATCTTCGAGTCGGCGACCACCGGCGTGCTGCTGAGCAACTTCTTGCTGCAACTCGGCGCGAGTAGCGTGGAAATAGGTATATTCTTTGCTATTCCGATGGTGGTAAATCTCCTGCAACCATTAGGAGCCTACATCGCAGATCGGACAACCACCCGCCGCTCGTACAACCTATTTGTATTCAGCGTTTCGCGGCTGCTGTGGCTGGTGCTGGCGGTGGCAATTGTTTGGGGTTCCCAGCACCAAGATCCCCGCCAACTGCTGCAATGGACACTGGTAACAGTCGTAGCAGCTAGCGTGCTGGCAGCTTTTGCCAATTCTAGCTGGTTCAGTTGGATGGCTGCTGTGGTTCCTCAGCGCTTGCGGGGACGCTATTTTGGCTTTCGCAACAGTGCTGTCAGCCTCATCACTTTGCTGGGAGTGCCGTTGATGGGATTGGGAGTGTCAACTTGGGACGGCGGCCCAATTTTGGGCTACGGTATTGTTTTATTGGTGGGTGTTTTGGCGGGAATGATTAGTTTGGGGTGTCAATCCTTCATGGTTGATGTGAATCCCCAGGTATACAAAAAAAATGCACTGAACGATCGACTTACAAAGAAAAAAGAAAAGCAAATAACAGATTTTGTGCCTTCTGTGCTGAAAGATTCTAATTTTTTAATGTTTATTCTTTACTTCAGCCTATGGACATTTGCAGTTAATCTCAGCGCGCCTTTTTTTAATATCTACTTGCTGAAAGATTTAAGCTTGGATGTGAGTTTGGTAACGATTTACACCAGCTTAAGTTCCGGCGCAAATCTACTGCTGCTGATGTTTTGGGGTAAGTTGGCCGATCGCTGGGGGAATCGTCCGCTGCTAATTGCGGTTGGGCTGGTGGTGGCTGTAACCCCTTTGCTGTGGTTGGGTACGGGCAATTACCCGTTTGCCCTCTGGGTGTGGCTGCCGCTGCTGCACTTGTTGGGGGGAACGACTTTAGGGGCGATCGGGCTGTGTACTAACAATATTCAAATGGAGCTCGCGTCGATCGAGCAACCTTCGACTTATTTTGCGATCGGCGCTGCTGTTTCGGGATTAGCTGGGGCTTTGGGAACTACCGCCGGCGGCTTTCTTGCCCAACTTCCTGGTATGAGTTTGGGCTCACTGTTTGCCCTCTCGGCTGCTGTGAGGCTGGTAGGCTTGCTGCCTTTGATTTTGGTGCGAGAACCTCGTAGCCAGTCGCTGCGGTCGATCGTCCCCACTTTGGGACGTTTTAAATTTAATCGGGGCTAGGAAATTTTCGCACAAATTTACCGATCGAGAAACCAGAAAAGCCCACAGATTGTTAAAAACTTCAAGCAGATCGCAGAAAACCTGAGAGTGACTGAGACAAAAATTAACCTAAAACATCGCCTAAATCTGATGTGCGGCAAATATCTCACTATTATCTTGCAGCCAACCGACAAATCGATAATATATAGCTGTTCTAAAAACTCACTGTGCAGACCGTAAATGTGTTTAAAGGTTCGTTAGCTAGGGCGTCGTATCACTACTTATGTTACGATAATCGAGCATTTTCCCTGAAGCAAACCTACGATTTCACGCTCTGAATTTTTTACGTTTTAGGATAATCGAGCATTTTCTCAGAACCAAACCTACGATCTCACGCTCAGCCCTTTTTGTATTAAGAAATATAAATATTATTCACATTTTAATACAATAAACTCAACTAGGTGGTGGTTTGAGACTACTATCCTGACAATCGAAATAACTAAAGATTGCCCACCCACATAACAATTTCGATCCAAAAACTAGCAGCGATCGCCTGACGCCATACAAAAAGGGGAATTGGCAATTCTCTTGTAACCGATGACCAATGACAGATCGCTCTCAAATTTCCGATTCAAAGAGAGACAAGTAAAAATGAAACGTCTAATCGTTTGCTGTGATGGCACTTGGCAACAACTCAATAGTAGTTACCCAAGTAATGTGATTAAACTTGCCCAGGCAGTGAAATCGACCGCCAGTGACGGGGTTCCGCAAATCGTGTTTTATGACGAAGGAGTTGGAGCGGATAGTAACAAGATTTTGGGCGGAGCCACTGGACTGGGAATCGATAAAAATATACAAGATGCCTATCGTTTTCTTTCTCTCAACTATGAGAAGGGTGACGAAATATATCTATTCGGGTTCAGTCGCGGTGCTTACACAGTCAGGAGTCTAACCGGGATGATTTATTGCTCCGGTCTCCTATCCCGCCCTCATATTACCAGGGCATCAGAAGCTTACGAGCTTTACCGTAAACGAGACATTAAACCAAAGGATCGGGTAGCAGCCAATTACCGCGAAGATTACGGCGATCGCGTCCCGATTACCTTGCTTGGTTGTTTCGACACCGTTGGAGCCCTTGGTATTCCTACTCTACCCGCCTTCAAGAAGTATGACGAACAGCTCAAGAAAAGGTACAGATTCCACGACACCACTTTAAATAAGTTAATTCAAAATGCGTTGCACGCCGTTGCGATCGACGAAGTTCGCGAAATCTTTGATGTTACGCCTATGAAAAAAAATCCTGATATTGAGAACCAGCGGGTTATTCAAGTTTGGTTTCCCGGCTCGCATATCTGCATCGGCGGTGGAACGAAAGAATACAGCGGTTTATCAGATGCCGCCTTACAATGGATGATCGATTCAACCCGTAACCTGGGATTGGGGCTTGAATTCGATCCAAGTGCCATTCCCACAGGTATCAATCCCAATTATGAGATTGATTTTAAAAACAATCCTGGGTTCTTCAAATTGGCAGGAATCAAGTTCCGCGAGGTGGGCGATGCTATTGAGGATCTTCACGAAAGCACGATCAATCGATTAAAAAAACGCCAAGACTATCGACCTAAGAATCTGCAAAAAATTCTCTCCAAAATAATTGATAATATAGAAAAATGATAAAAATTTATCAAGCTCTCAGAACGGAACCTAATAAGACTATCTCATCTACAACAAAGGAAAAGCAATCATGAAAAGAGATACATCTAGAGATGGATTTAGCAACAAAGCTTTAGCATATACGTTGACTCATTTCAAACCAATTTGGAACTTAGTTCAAAGTTACGAGCCTCTGAAACGTAAACTAAACAAATTTTTTCTCAATAGCATCATTTACAAACTTCCGACTCGCCCGCTTCCCTATAGCTTAATGGGCTTAGATCCCAAAATTCCAGGGACAGATATTCCAAAAAAAACTGATACCTACATCTCTTGGGATTCACTTACAGACAAGACTTATACTGGGCGACATTTACCTCCCGACCCCGAATTTAACAAAGAAGGGAATTTACCACCACTGGGTAAATTAAAGACCTTATTTCAAAAAAGAGATGGAAAAACCATTTATTCAGACAAATCGACTCTGCTCTTTCCCTATTGGGTGCAGTGGTTTACAGATAGTTTTCTGCGGATCGATCAGCAAAACCGCTTCAAAAATACCTCCAACCATCAGATTGATATGTGTAATGTTTACGGGTTGACCCGCAAACAAACAAATATGCTCAGAGCTTTCAAAGACGGTAAATTTAAAACCCAAAAACTCAAGCGCAAAGATGGCGTAGAAGAAGAATATCCACTCTTTTATTATGCCGATCCTGAGCAGGGTATTATCGATCCTCAATTTGAAGGTCTTCATGCACCCCTTAATGATGAGAAAAGACAATCCCCCGAAAAGAAAAGCAAGCTATTTGCAATGGGAGTTGAACGGGCAAACGTCCAAGTTGGCTATGTCATGCTCAACACTTTATGTATCAGGGAGCATAATCGAATTTGCGATGTTTTGTCAAAAAGCTATCCAGAATGGGACGACGAGAGGCTCTTCCAAACCGCGAGAAATATTCTCATGGTGATTGTTCTCAATATCATTATGGAAGAGTACATTTTCCACATTACGCCCTATAATTTTAGGTTCTTTGCCGATCCTGAAGCTTTTACCAAGGAAAGTTGGTATCGAGAAAATTGGATGGCGATTGAGTTTAGTTTTGTCTATCGCTGGCATAGTGCGGTTCCTGAAACCTTTACCTATGACGGGAAAGAAAAATCCATGTACGATTCCCTCTGGAATAATCAGATGTTAATCGATAAAGGGTTGGGTGCATTGATGGAAGAAACTTGTTCCCAACCAGGCACTAGAATTGGTTTGTTTAACACACCTGATTTTAAGATCGCAGGAACACCTTATACATTTATTGATGCTACCGAACTAGCATCTGTTAAACTCGGACGGCAGGCGCAGTTAGCCAGTTATAACGATTACCGCGAAATGTGTGGTTATCCCAGGGTGACTGATTTCAATCAAATTACGGGTGACGAATACGCTCAACAGAAATTAAAAGAGTTGTACGGTCATGTTGATAAGATTGAACTATTTGTCGGATTGTACGCTGAAGATGTGCGGGAAAATTCAGCAATTCCGCCTTTAGTAGCACGGATAATTGGCATTGATGCTTTCTCCCAAGCTTTAACTAATCCTTTGTTATCGCCTAAAGTCTTCAATAAGGAAACTTTTTCTGAGGTTGGTTGGGAAATTATCCAAAATACCAAAACAGTCTCTGATTTAGTGAATCGTAATGTTCCTCCAAGCGATCCCAAGTACAAAGTCTCCTTCGATCTTTAAGTTGTAGCTGACAACTAAGACTCAAATTAGTTGGGGGCGCAAAGACACCTGCGCCCTCAAAAATGAGGAAGAAAAAGGCGATATTTTCGCAAGCGATAAGCTACGGCAATTCGGAAGCAATTGCACCAGCATTTATACTGTTTCACAGATGCAACGGTTTGTGTAGAGCCTTTTTTAGCGATTAACCAAAGGTTATGTTATGAACAAGAAGTTATTTACCGAATATCCCGAACAAGACGAACGCAAATATTACGATCTTTTGGTTGAGCAGGCCAAGCTTCGGATGGATAATCTTTACGGCAATAAGGATCGGGCGCTGCGAGATACTCACGCCAAAACTCATGCTTGCGTTAAAGGAACTCTGGAAATTTTTGACTTTGATGAGGAAGCGATTAAACGGGAATTGGGCAAACGCGCTTCGTTAACTTCTTCGCAACTGAATGCGATTTCCCTTAAGCAAGGTTTGCTAGCAAAACCCCAACAATATCCTGTTTGGTTGCGCTTTGCTAACGGCGCTACCAAAGTATACCCTGATTACCAAAAAGATTCGCGTTCAATCTCACTGAAAGTGATGGGGGTGGAAGGGGAACGACTGGCGCAAAGCCACGAGTCAAAAACCCAGGACATCATTGTTCACAATTCAGAGCTATTTGTGAGCCAAACCATCAAAGACTACTACGGCTTTTTTTCTGCTTTGGTTGAATCACCAGAGACATTGAAGAAGTGGCTAATTCGACATCCCAGACACTTTTTAGCTGTGTCAACGCTTACGGGTAGCCGGACTCCGAAGAGTTTGCTAACAGCCAAATATTGGAGCGGTTCACCCTCTGCTTTGGGTCTCAATCCCGATTTCGATCCCTCGCAACCTGGTCTAGTTCCTGTCGAATATCCTGCTGTAATTAAGTATGGGTTCACTCCGGTTTCATGCAAACCACCGCACGAGATAATTCCCGAACAATCTCGACCGGGAATTCCTAAAATTCCTTTTGTCGATCGCGCTAAAGCCTTGGGTTTAGATCCCAATAAGCCAGACAATTATTACCGGGACGATCTCATTCAAGCCTTGGCGAAACCTGACGCTCAATACTGTTGGGATTTTGGCATTCAGTTCCAAACCAGCCTAAAAATGCCGATCGACGATGGCATCAATGTCTGGAAGGAAAAAGAATCACCCTTCTTGAGAGTAGGTCGTCTCACCGTCAAGCATCAGATTATTGATTATGAAAAACAATCTGATTTCAACGAAAACCTGAGATATTCTCCCTGGAACGGCTTAGCAGTTCATCGTCCAGTAGGCGCCATAAATCGGATACGCGGTGTTGTTTACCCGGTTGTAGCGAATTATCGCCTTCAAAAGCGAGGTCTTGTCCACCAAGAACCAACCGGAGAAGAAACATTTTAGTACAGTCTAGAAACCCGGTTTCGCAGAAGTTACCGGGTTTCTGTGTAGTAATATCATGTCCTTCTGTAAGAGTTTGGCTCGATTCTCATCGTGCGATCCCCAAACCCTTTAAATGTAGCCTGTTTCACGTTGTTTTCCTAAATTTATCTTTAATCATTTGCTATTTTATCCTCACCTTGATTTGTCACCTCTGAAGGAAACGATAACTTAATATTGATATCTATAGAAATTGTTGCATTATTATTGTCATTAAAAAAATTAATATCAGTTATATGTATCTTAGCGTCTTTTGGTAAAGACCTACCGACAGTAGAATCACCCGATAAATCTACTTTATAACCAGCTTTATCCAACCATTGATGAACATTGCGCCAATTACCAACATCATCACTAGGAGTTTCAGGAATACCCTTAAAATATTGATAGAGAGTTTTGCACATATAAACCTCAGCCCCCCTAGCACTTTTCGACAATTGACGCGCAATATCACTAGGGCTGAAATTGCACAAAAGACCACGCAAATATAATTTTTCTGTATCAGTGAGCCCTTGGCGGGCGTTGGGGAAAATGCGACGTTTAGCTTCGGTAAATAGTTCATAGATGCGATTCAAGTCCCAAGTTTGGGCTGCTTCGGCAAATAGATCCTTTCTAGTAGGTTTTCGTGTAACCATTTTTCGTCTTGGTGGAAATTGCTAACGTAATGGTAGCATAAATTGATAATGTTTAATAGTTGCGGATTATTTTTTTTTGTTTTAAGGTAGATATAACAGTGATATTACATACATTGGTCTTTTATAGAACGCTTGCGGTCATATTTTTTTGTGGCCGTTTCGAGTATTCTGGAAAAGGCTAATGTAATAATAGCGTAATTTGGTAGTCTTTGTTAGCTTTAAGTTCGTTATCAACAGAACAATCCTAGCTTATCCAACAGTTGAATCATAAAAAGTATGCGAATTATATTTTTAGGTCCGAATGGCGCAGGCAAAGGCACTCAAGCTGCGATCGTAGCCAAGGACTTCGGGATTCATCACATTTCAACCGGCGAACTACTGCGACATGAGCGAAAAAACGAAACTAAAATAGGTCAAAAAGCACAATCTTATATAGATAAAGGGGCATTAGTCCCTGATAGCATTGTGCTAGATATTGTAAAAGAACAATTGACAAAAAAAGAAGCAACACCAGGTTGGATATTAGACGGATTTCCTCGGAACGTCGCTCAAGTTGGAGCTTTAGACAAATTATTAAGGGATTTAGATCAGCCAAGTTGTGATTGTGTTATCAATTTTGATGTACCAGACTCAGTTTTAGTTCAGCGACTGAGAAAGAGAGCCATCAAGGAAAATCGTACAGATGATACTCCAGAAGTTATTCGGCGACGCATCCAAATTTTTCAAGAAGAAACGGCACCTTTAATCAACTTATATAGTGAGTGGTTATTGCTAGAAACCATCAACGGGTTTATGTCTAAAGAGGCAGTTAGCTCAGCAATTCAAGAAGTTTTGTCAGAAGTAAAAAAGTCCACTAAGTCTTAATTGATAAATCAAGGAGGAAACAAATTATGCCTTTTACTCAAGCCGATAGAAATATCATTCGCGGCGGCCCAGGAAGTAGCAGTGAGCTTAATTATGATATTTACGCAGAATTACTGTGTAATATGGCGATTGATGCCACACAACCACCTGACCGACAAAATCAAAATTCACATCATAAAGAAGGCGCTTTTACCATTGGTATTTTTGGTTCTTGGGGGAGCGGCAAAACTAGCCTCATGGCACAGATGAAACGGGATTTTGAACAATTAGCAACTCCTGCAAAAAGATATAAAACGGTTTGGTTTAATGCTTGGAAATATGACGATAAACTGGATATTAAGAATGCTCTTATCCAGACAATTCTTAGTCAAATATGTGCAGATGAAAGTATCTCTCCAAAAGAGCGTCAAACTATTACAAAAGCCGCTTTAACTTATTCAGTTTGCGCTTTTAAATTAGCTGGTGTTTTAGCGACAGGATATGTTAATGGTGCAACAGCAGGTTTTATTAATACCGAAGCCATAGCTAAACAACTTGCAATGTTAGTTAATCCTGGTGAAAACCCTCACCTCATTAATCCTTATCAATTTATCAATGAATTTGAAGATGTCTTTGGAAAAGCAGTAGAAAGTTATGTGGGTAACAATGGCCGATTGATGATATTTATTGATGATTTGGATCGTTGCTTACCAGAAAATGCTTTGTCTGTCCTAGAATGCTTGAAATTGCATTTAGATCAGTCTAACTGTATTTTTGTCATTGGAATTGATAAAAGAATTATTGAGCAGGCGGTGGGACAAAGATATCCTAAAGAGCTTGGTATTACTGGTAGGGAATATATAGAAAAAATCATCAATCTTAACTTTTTTCTATCTGATAAAAATCGAGATGAAGTTAAAGATAGACTGCTTCAAGGTTCTTTAACTGCCCAGTATAGTAATGATGAAAAAATATGGGGGATGATTTCTAAAGCGACTAATTCAAATATCCGTAAAATGCAACAATTTATTACGGCTTTTTATATGATTCAAGAGATTGTCAAAAAACACAACTCTACCCTTGCTGATAAGCTCGCACAACTCCGATTAACCGACGATCGTCGAAGCATACTTGAAAAGAAAAAAATAGACTGGAATACTGATGACAAGTATAAATTTTGCAAAATAATTTTACTCCAGTTAAATTTTCCTGAGTTTTACGATCGTTTAGCTAACAATCATCAACTTATGGATCAAATATACACTGCTTGGCAAAATGAAGGTGGAACAGATGATAGCATAGATATTGGCATAGATAATTTAATCAAGTCTACGAACAAACATCCAATATTTGCACAATTCTTAGAAAATCGAAATTTAATAGACTTTATAGTTACCTACTATAATGATGGTAAAATCACAAATAGTGATGACTGGAAAGCGATTCAAAAATTATCTCAATCTGTAACTTATATGTAATCGTTGAAAAATCATGGAAAATAGCGATGGAAGTATAGAAGATACGAAGGTCATAACCAATGATTTTTGTATCTTAAAAGATACAGATACAGTAGCAGAAGCATTAGCTTTAATTACTGTGCAAAATGCGAGTGAAATTGTTATTGTAGATGAGGATAAAAAATTTGCGGGTATCCTAACTGACTTATCAATTTTACGATCGCTACCACCGCCAGCTTTAGATGTACCTGTTAAGTTTAGAATTAAAACCCATAAATTTCGCAAACAATTAAATGAGGAATTGGTTAATAGTTTAAAAAAGCCGATAATCGAGGTATTTAAACTAGAAAAAATCAAGCCTTATACTTCTAAAAATCAGAGGCTAATTTATGCGATCGATAAATTAGTGGAATCCTATAAATCAACTTCAGCAATCAGAGTTTTACCTATTATCAATGAGGAGGAAACAGTTTATGGCGTAGCTTCTCCCGAAAGCATCTTAAGTCACATTAAATCTAATCAAAAATTTTGTCAATTGAAAGCCGAACGCTTTTTAGCGTTACCGGAAGCGAGTGGTATGGAACAACCATATACTCTACTACCATCAGATACCCTAGCTCAATCTCGATTTGCGATGAAATATTTGCCGATAGAGCATATAACTATCTGCGATCGAGATGGCAATTTGCTAGGAATAGTTGATAAAAAGCAGGTGACAACACTGACTCATCCGATGTATTTTAGTTTAATGGGTATATCTTTATCGGAAATAATGAAACCTATAACTAAATTATGTTTGGTTGAGAAAAGTCAAACCTTGCAAGAGTGTATTAATGCTTACTTAAATTTGGGAGTTAAGGAAGTAGTTATTGTTGAACAATTGCTAGGCAAAAGTTACCCAAAAATGGTAGTAACGCCGATTGATATTTTACAATTCCGCGTACAAGTTTACCGTCAAAATTAAACAACAATGGAGGACTTTAATTATGCCTATTGATAATATGGAAGCACGTATCGATCAGGAGTTCCCTGCACTCCAACAGAATAGACCATTATGGTGGTTACAGCCAACTGACACAGTGGACTATTTAGATGCTATGATGGATGAATTTAAAATCAGGCACGTTCCCATTATTGAGCCTATTGATCCTAAAAGTGATGAACCAAGAGGGGAGTTAAAAACTGTCATTAGCAAGACAGACCTAGTGAAAATTTTAACTCCTCCCAACGAACTATATCCGCCAGAATTCCCTCTGACACCTCAACAAAAATTACAACTGCGAAAATTCAATCAAGAAATTAGTGCAAAATGTCTTAATGAAATTGAGGATTTTGCAAAACTTATGACGATACCTGTCAAGACTCTTTCTCTCAAAAATAGTAAAGTTAAAGATGTTTTTAAGGATTTAATGAATCCTGTAAAACCCGAAGGAGAAAATTTTACTCGACGATATCGGACTCTATGTGTATATGGAGATAATAAGCTTATCGTAGGAACAATATCCTACACCGATGTATTGCGTAAAATCAACGATCCAACAAGTCATACACAGTTCTTAAGGGAAACTATAGGTCAAAATAGCCTATTTAAGAAAAGAGAGGATCTTACTGTATTAACTGAGGATGACAATTTGTTGCGTGCCCGAAGAATTTTGAAGGAAAATTCCTTTACTCATATTCCTATCACAACAGCAGATGGTAGATTTGTGACAGGAATAGTTGATGATGTAATTGTTAATACTTTTTTACACGATATAACTTTGACTCAATACTCAAAATTGCCGTTAAAATATATTATGCTTCCGGTGAATGAGAGAAACAGCGTAAGTCCTGGAGATCGTACCTCTGAAGTGATTGAAACATTTGTTCCCGATAATTCTAAGGATAGACCTACTGCTCTTGTAGTTTGCACAAAAGACTCTGATAGTGGTAAATTTACCTTCGATGGAATAATCAGCTATACTGATATTTTTCGAGGCTTCCTAATGTTTATAAATCCAGGATCGCCAACTCCTGAAAATCCCAAATAAACTGCGAGATAATTGACGCAAACCAACTCCAAAAATGATTGTAGGTCGTCTCACCGTCAAGCATCAGATTATTGATTATGAAAAACAATCTGATTTCAACGAAAACCTGAGATATTCTCCCTGGAACGGCTTAGCAGTTCATCGTCCCGTAGGTGCCATAAATCGGATACGCGGTGTTGTTTACCCGGTTGTAGCGAATTATCGCCTTCAAAAGCGAGGTCTTGTCCACCAAGAACCCACAGGAGAAGAAACTTTTTAAGGGAGTAATTTGGGGCTGGGAAATCATTTAAGCCATCAGGCAGGTGTCGTCTGAGCAAATGGCAACTAATATCAAATCCGGTAGCATCGTCCTGTATTCATCTCTGTATTCTCTCCCTCTGCGTTCTCTGCGCCCTCTGCGGTTAAATCATTCCGATGCAACCGGAAACGATATAAAAGAAGTTAACAAGCGAAACCTTCAAAAAATCCCATCCCTTTTTAGGGGGTGGGAGTGTTAAAAATGATGAATTCTTAGTCCTCAGTCCTTAGTCCTCATTATTCAGTAGCAATTAATCAATAACTGGGTTCGTACCCAATTATTAATTATTCTGCTAGCAACCAACTGATGACTAATGACCAACGACTGATGACTAATAAATTAAGCTTGCCGTGAGTAGTATTCCACCACTAGCAGTTCGTTAATTTGTAGAGCAATCCACTCGCGTTCGATAACGCCATTAACTTTGCCAACCAGTTTTTGCTTATCAAATTCCAAGTGATTCGGCAAGTGAGCCAAGCCTGGGTCTTTGAGATTAGCTTCTACCATTGTGCGAGAGCGCTCTCTATTTTTCACAGCAACCACATCACCAGGCTTGCACTGATAGCTGGCGATATTGACTTCACGGTCATTGACAGTTATGTGACCGTGATTTACCAATTGTCTAGCGGACGGAATGGTTGGAGCCATTCCCATCCGAAACACAGTATTGTCCAAGCGCATTTCCAAAAATTGCAGTAACACTTGACCTGTGGAGCCCGTGACACGGCGGGCTTTGCGGACGTAACGGAGCAATTGGCGTTCCGTCACACCGTAATTGAAACGGAGTTTTTGCTTTTCTTGCAAGCGAACCGCATACTCAGAGAGCTTTTTGCGGTTTTGACCGTGCTGTCCAGGCGGATAATCTCGTCTGGGGGTTTTGCGGGTTAGACCGGGCAACTCTTTCAGGCGACGGACGATTCTCAATCGGGGGCCTCGATATCGAGACATTTATTTTCCTCTCTAATATCTGTATGCAATATTTATGCAGACTCTATATTATATGTTGGTAACGGTCAAAATTCAAATAAAGATCGATAAAAAAACGATCGACCGGAGGGCGATCCATAATGTGCGGTAAATTCTGAAGGAAAAGCCGATCGCTCGATCGCCCAAATCAGCCAAAAAAACTCACTACTCGATCTGCCATGCACAACCGCAATTTCTCCCGCACTTCTTCCCCAAAGCCAGCACCGACCGGCTCAAACCCTACCGGGCGCTGGATATTAGCTCTCGGCACGCAGCTAGCAGCACTTGGTTTGTTGGCAACAGCCCTGCCCATATCGCCAGCCTCAGCCATCACTATTAGAATTCCTCGCTCTAGGAATCCCTATCGCGTCTGCGCCTTGGAACTAATCGAAGCCGGAGTGGCAGCAGAGGCCGCCGCCGCCGCTTGTGCTGACGCCCTCCGCCCCCGCGACATATCTAAATGCGCCCTCCAAATCAACCGCAAAACCAAGATTTCTGGTGTCGAAGCGCTCTCTAGCTGTCGGCGGGTGAGGCGTCCCCAAGAATTGGCTACTTGCGTAGTGAATATTAACAGCAAAAGTCGAACTCAACCTGCCGATCCCCTGGTAGTGCTCGATGGATGCCGCCGCAGTTTATTGCCACAACAGTTTTCTGAATGCGTAGTCGGTTTGAGCGGCAGGCTCGAATTTCCCACTGACAGGTTAATCGCCACTTGTCTTGACCCCAGGGACAGCGTGAGCCAGTTGGACGGACGCCCTGCACCTACCCCTCCTGTGGAGCTAATTCCAACGCCTTCGCCCCTCAATTAATCACTGTTAACAGTTGACTGTTGACTGTTGACTGTTAACAATCTAAAATCTAAAATCTAAAATCTAAAATCGATTGACTGATGCCTACATTTTCCTAATCAAATGTCAGAAATTTTTGCTCAAATTACAGTCGAAGAATTAGCTCGCCAATTAGCAGAAACCAATGCTGAGAAATTGCAGCTTGTAGACGTGCGGGAACCTTACGAAATTGAACTCGCCGCGCTGCCGGGATTTGTAGCTTTTCCGCTGAGCGAGTTTGCCGAATGGTCTGGTGAAATTGACGCTAGACTCGATCGCGATACAGAAACCCTAGTTCTGTGCCATCACGGAGTGCGATCGGCTCAAATGTGCCAGTGGTTGACCGATCGAGGATTTACCAACGTTAAAAATATCGTTGGCGGTATCGATGCTTATTCAATGGTAGTCGATCGAACCGTCCCCCGCTATTAACATCAAATCCAGTTCTTAACTATCCTTTTCTTCAGAGTCCGCGCGGGCGGACTTTGTATGTGTAGAAACGAATAATATTTCCCCGGAATGAGCTAATTAACACCAGCAAATCGAAAATTGAAAAGCGTACTCATAGTGAGCCGATCGCGCCCCTGCCTTTTCGAGTCATAAAGAGCTTCATCAGCCGCCAGTAGCAGGGTTATCGCATCATTTTCCTCGCTGGGAACAACGCTGGCAATTCCCAAACTAATCGTTACCACAGAATTAGGTAGACCGTCAAGACTCTGCGGGTTAAAAAGAATATTCAAAGCTTTCACTTTTGCTCTAATTTGTTCGGCAACAACCAGAGCCGCCGACGCATCAGTTTCCGGTAAAATCACAGCAAATTCCTCGCCCCCGTAGCGAGCAGCTACATCAGCAGGACGCTGGAGCGATCGGCGAATTGTCTGAGCTACCAATCGCAAACAATCATCTCCTGCTTGATGTCCGTAGGTATCATTATATATTTTGAAATAATCGAGATCGCACAAAATTAAAGATATCGGAGACCCCTCGCGAGCCATGTGTTTCCATTCGGTTCGCAAGCAACTATCAAAATACCGTCTGTTGCCAATTTGAGTAAGTTCGTCCACATTCACCAAAGCTTGCAGCCTTAGATTTTCTTGCTGCAACTCCTCAAAACGAACCACCGATAACTTGTCCTCGCACAAATTTTGCCCTTGAAAATACAGGCGATATAATTCGCAAGACAAACTACAGTTATTTCCCTCTAATTTGACCAGTCCCATGCTCTCTAACTGATAAGCCATCAAAGGTTCAAGGTGAATGCTATTTTTAGCAGCGACAACTTGTTGGAAGGCGGAGGCGAGTTCGGGCTGCTGTTGAATGGCGATCGACTGATTTTGCAAGTAGTCGCTATAAATTCCGCTGTGAGTAGGAGCTGCTGTTAACAATTCTGCCAACTCGGCTAGCCCCAGTTCATTCCCTGGTTCATCCCGATCGACAAAGAGGCGATTTTGTTGCAAAATTGCCAGGTGATACAGCGCTAAATGCACTAAATAAGGATGCCCGCCTACCATGTTCATTAATTGCTCGATCGGAGCGCTATTGCTCCAGTTCAGTCCGTGTCTGCACGCCAAATCTTGAACTTGTTCAGCAGTAAATTCTGAGAGTTTAATCGGCATTCCTACATTAAATGGAGATTGATTAAGCCTCAAAGCAATATAAATCTCGGTCGAATGAATGACAACAATGCGGAGTTTTTGCCAAATTGTGCTAGCGCGAGCTTGTTCATACCAAAAACGGATCATCGAAAGAAAATCTTGAGCAATGTTAGTCCGTTCAAATATGCGATTTATTTCGTTAATCACCAAGACAATAGGACTGTCAATTAGTTCGAGCAAATAGTTTTCAAAGTAAATTGTGCAGCTGACCTTGCTGCCCATATCTTCATCCCAGAATTCATCAATATTTGGTTCGAGTTTGAGTTGCCGAGCGACATTGACACAAAGCCAGCGTAAAAATTTATCTAAACTAGCAAAAACCGCTGCGTCAGCTTGCTGAAAGTCTACAGTTACTGTGCGGTATCCACGATCGACTGTCGCGTGAACTATCCGCAGCATCAGCGAACTTTTGCCCATTTTTTTGGGAGCTTTAATGCGAACAAGGCCACCGGGTTTGCTAATTTCTGCACAGGCCAGGGCTTCGGCCCCTGAGCGATCGATATAAAATCGAGAGTCAAGCGGTATGGGGCCGCCGGGAAATTCTAGGTCTGCAACTGTTTGGATCAAGTTTGGTAATTTTTGGAGTCCTGCCATAGTCGTTCCGCAAGGCGATACCCTGACTGTATCTTACTGTGCATCAACCTTTGTCAGGTTAGGGGGGAGACGAGCGGTGTCCAAGATCGATCGACAATCCTAAAAAATCTAAGTTTTTAGGGACTTCCCGGAACTCACTTTGCTATAGTAGTGTCACTTTACCCAATCTCAAACCCTGCTTCAACACGGCTCTGCAGACCGACAAAAATTCGACGGTAGCCCAGACGCGATCTTTCTTGGCCTTTACCTGAAAAATAACTCGTTGGTCGTCGAGGTCGCGCAGGAAGAGCCCCTATCTAAGGAGAAATAATCATTGTCACGCCGCTACCTGTTTACCTCTGAATCGGTCACTGAAGGGCATCCCGATAAAATCTGCGATCAAATTTCCGATACGATTTTAGATGCCTTACTGACCGAAGACCCCAAAAGCCGCGTCGCAGCAGAAGTTGTCGTCAACACTGGCTTAATGCTGCTGACGGGCGAAATTACCACTAAAGCTCAGGTAAATTACATAGAATTAGCCCGGAAAAAAATAGCCGATATTGGCTACATCCACGCTGACAACGGGTTTTCTGCCAATAGTTGTTCAGTGTTGGTAGCTCTTGATTCTCAGTCTCCCGATATTGCTCAAGGGGTGAATACAGCCCACGAAAGCCGGGAACAATCGAGTGAAGAGGAATTAGACGCCATTGGAGCCGGCGACCAAGGCTTGATGTTCGGCTTTGCTTGCAACGAAACGCCGGAATTGATGCCTCTGCCGATTAGTTTAGCCCACCGGATTTGCCGTCAACTGGCAGCAGTCCGCAAAACCGGTCAGTTATCTTACCTGCGTCCCGACGGCAAAAGCCAAGTTACAGTAGTCTATGAGGACGGCAAACCCGTTGGCATAGATACGATTTTAATTTCTACCCAGCACACCGAAACGATCGGCGACATCACAGAAACGGCCGCAGTTCAAGCCAAGATCAAAGAAGACCTTTGGACTGCAGTCGTCCAACCTGTGTTTGCCGATATTAGCGTGCAGCCGGATGCAGAAACTCGCTTCCTTGTCAACCCCACCGGCAAATTTGTCGTCGGCGGGCCTCAAGGAGATTCGGGTTTGACGGGCCGCAAAATTATTGTGGATACCTACGGCGGCTATTCCCGCCACGGCGGCGGCGCTTTTTCTGGGAAAGACCCCACCAAGGTAGACCGCAGCGCGGCTTATGCTTGTCGCTACGTTGCTAAAAATATCGTAGCGGCTGGTTTGGCCCAAAAGTGCGAAGTGCAGTTGAGTTATGCGATCGGCGTTGCGCGGCCTGTTAGCATGATGATCGAAACTTTTGGCACTGGGAAAGTTGATGACGATCGCCTTTTAGAAGTTGTGAAGCAGCATTTTGAACTGCGTCCTGCGGGAATCATTCAGGCATTTAACTTGCAGAATTTGCCTGCTGAAAGAGGCGGCCGTTTCTATCAAGATGTGGCGGCTTACGGTCACTTCGGGCGCACTGACTTAGATTTGCCTTGGGAACAAACTGATAAGGCCGAACTTTTGAAAGAAGCTTTGAGCCAGCAGTTATCTGCTGTCGCTGGATAGTACAATGTTGGGGTGCGCGCAGCGCACCTTATCCATAAATAATATCGGGTGCTACCAATCAATATAGGGTGCGTACTCCGCACCTTATTCAAAAATAATATAGGCGGTGCTTCGGCGCATCTTATCCATAAATAATATCGGGTGCTACAAATTAATAACGTAGCGTGCGTACTCCGCACCTTACAAAAAAAAAAGAATAAATAAATGCGATTTTTCACACCTTTCCAATCTGCAATTCGCAGTTTGGTCTCTTCATTCCAACAGCGGTTGGCGACGACTGGATTTTCTGCACCAAATCCAGCAACGCTGCCAAGTTCATTTGCGACTAACAATCATGGTGGAATTCGCGGCGTTTGGATACCCACCACTGACTGCAAAGTTCTCACATCAAAAGAGCGAATTGCTGAGGCAATGGACTTTCTCGCCGATACGGGATTTAATACCGTTTTTCCTATAATTTGGAACCAGGGTTATACGGCTTATCCTTCTCAGATAATGCGAGAAAACTTTGGGGTGGAAATTGACTCGCGCTATCAAGGTCGCGACCCCTTAGCAGAAATATGTGTTGAGGCAAAGAGAGTTGGCTTAAAAGTAATTCCTTGTTTTGAATACGGATTTGTGAGTTCTTACAATCGCAATGGCGGTCATTTGCTGGCGAAAAAACCTGAGTGGATTGCCCGTGATGCCAGCGGCAATTTACTTAAGAAAAATAACTTTGACTGGATGAATACTCTTGACCCGGAAGTGCAAGACTTTGTGCTGGGGTTGATGCTGGAAGTTGCTAAGAATTATCCGGTAAACGGCGTTCAAGGAGACGATCGCATTGCGTTTCCGGTAGAAGGTGGTTACGACGAAAAAACGGTTAAACGCTATCGAGAAGAGTGCGGTAAAGCAGCACCATCGGATTGTAAAGAGCAACATTGGCTGCAGTGGCGTGCTAATATTATTACTGAGTTTGTAGCTCGTTTATACCGAGAAGTGAAAGCGATTAATCCTGATTTGTTGCTATCGATGTCGCCGAGCCCTTATGACTGGGGACTGGTGGAATATTTGCAAGATTCTAAAGCTTGGGTTGACAAAAATTTGGTGGATCTGCTTCACCCGCAGTTTTATCGCCGCGATTTTAATGCTTACAAACAATTGGTCGATAAAATGATTTCGGGACAGCTTAGCGGGCAGCAAGTAAAGTGCGTGTCGCCCGGTATTTTGTTGACGAATCGAGGCAGTAAATATAGCATAACTCCCGAGCTGTTGTTGCAAGTAATTGCTTACAACCGCTCTTGCGGGATTCAAGGAGAAGTGATGTTTTTTTACGAAGGTTTGCGAGATAACGATAACGCTTTGGCTAAGGTTTTGAAAAAAGGGCCCTATGCTCGTTGAGAGATTGTCCGGGAATCAAGCTGTTTCCGGTTGGCTGCACTCAACCGCGCCGATCGCTATTTCAAACCAAGTTGGTATAAAATAAGATGTTGCAGCATTCTCAATAAGCTTTGATTAACAAGCAAGATGCCTGTTCCCCAAAAAGTGAATTTTATTGTGGAACAGGCATCTTGCCTGTTGCTGACAATGGTGCAAGATGTGAGTATAAAATGATTTAGCAGAGCTAGGCTAGTTAAAAGCGCAGCGATGCCAAGCAGCAAGCGCAACTCATTGTCAAGCCGATCGCCCAAACAAACCCGATAATTAATAATTGGGGAGTTGCAAAAATAGTGGAATAAGACATATTTTAGAAGTGGGTGCAAGCTTTTTTTTAGAAGTAGCGTTTTGTAGACGCCATATTTTTTAAAGACAGTTTAAAAGAGCAATCTCAACCGCTCGCCAAAATATTAGGATAAATCAGTGACCTCAGCAGCAAGCCTCATCCAACAGCTACCCGAGCTCAGCGATGCTCAATTCCATCAAAAATATTTGAAACAAAAACAAGGGATGCACACCTTGGCGACTATATTGCCGCAAGTAGAACAGCAAAGTCTGGCGTTGCGGGCAGTAAAATTAGCTCTAAAAGTAAATTTAAAACTCGGCTCAAAGCTAGCAGGAACGGTAAAGCCAGAATTTCAAATAGCCACCATAAAATTAATCGACAAAATCCCCACTTCGCCCCTACTCAAAATTCAACTGCTGGCCCTCACAAGTTCGGATATGGCAATCCCGATACTGGTGGCCGCATTGAACCACAAAGAAAGTGCAGTGCGCCTGGAGGGGATTCGGGCGATCGGGAAAATCGGCTCCGAAGCAGCAGTAATTGAATTAGCCCGATCGCTCGCATCCAAAGATTCCCAAATCCAAGCTTGGGCCGCTTGGGCTTTAGGAGAAATTGACTCGAAACCAGCCGCCGTAGCACTGCTCAAAGCCATCAAACACCCAGACTCCGGGGTGCGCGCCTGGGCTGTTTGGGCCTTGGGCAAAATTAACCCGAAAATAGCCGTCCCCGCGCTGCTGAAAGCCCTCAAACACCCAGACTCCGAAGTGCGCTGGCGGGCAGCAGTCAACTGCGGGAAAATCGGCGTCTCTGAGGTAGTTCCCGGCCTGCTGAATGCCCTCAGAGACGAAAATCACATCGTCCGCGCTAGGGCGGCGGCGGCTTTGGGGAAAATCGGCGATTCTGAAGCAGTACCCGGCTTAGTAGAATTGCTTCACGATGATCCCGACTCCTATGCAGTTTCTTTGAGGGCCGCCGAGGCCTTGGGACAAATCGGCACGGAAACGGCTGTGGCGGGACTGGTGCAAGCCCTCAACCATGACGACTCAGACGTGCGGGGCAGTGCAGTTTCTGCCTTGGGAGAAATCAGCAGCGAGGTGGCTATGGTGGCCGTAATCGGGTCGCTCTGGGATCGAGATATTTTCGTGCGCGGCAGGGCGGCGGTTGCCCTTGGGAACATCAATACAGAGGGAGATGCGAAATTGCCAAAAATGGTGGTCGCGGGACTGGCGAGCGCAATTGGCGACAGCGAATCTTATGTGCGGTGGAGAGTTGCTGCTGCTTTGGGGGAAATTGGGACAGAGGAAGCTGTGGCAGGTTTGGTGCGGCTGCTGGGGGACGAAAATTCTGGAGTGCGCCAAAAGGCTGTTAAATCCCTCGGTCACATTGGCTCCACGGCTGCTATTGTTGCTCTGGAAACAGCTTTAAATCGCGAATTTGCTGACGTTCGTGCCCGGGCTGCCCAATACTTGGCGGATGTCAGCACTGAGGCAGAAACAGTTGATTTTGATCCCTCTGTTTCCCCGGATTTGTCGGGTGAAAAACTGCCAAAAATCCTGATTGCTTCGCAAGCAGAAGCCAGCGAATACATTGTTGAGCGCCAAGCGCGACGCGAGATTAAATACTTGATCTCGATCGGCAGTCCAGGCGTCCCCGAACCCAAAACTTTCGATCAAATCCCGAACCGAATGTGCCTGGAGTTTAACGACCTCGACACCCCCGTTGATGACCCCGATCAAATCTTGCCTAGCCTTAACGATGTACTGAAAATTATTGACTTCGCCCTCAAAATGTCGTCCCAGGGAGGCAGTTTGCTGATGTGCTGCCAAAGTGGGATCAGCCGTTCAACGGCCACAGCTTTGACTGTGTGTGCTGCGCTGTTGGGTCGTGGCAAAGAACGGGAAGCTTGGGCGTTGGTGCTCGCCGCCAGACCCCAAGCCAAGCCGAATCGCTGGATGGTACACTTGGCCGATGAAGCTTTGGGTAGAGACGGTAAGCTAGCACTGGCGATCGAATTGACTACCGCAACTGCAGAACTCGCAATGGCCAAAAATTGACAGAAACCATTCAGGATACAAACCCCGGATTCATCCATCCAGAAATAAAAAACCTGTATCCGATAAAACTTGCCGAACGTATTTATCCGTCGGGTCAATGCTTCAAATCTAAAATCTAAAATCTAAAATCTAAAATCGCGCCATCGATTGACTCGCAGAAACCGGGTTTCTTTTCGCGAGCCCTAAAGTTATACTCTACTAACGAGACTTCGCCTCAGACTTGTCTTTGCGGGGCAACGATGCCAAAAGTCGATCGCCAGGGTGCAAAAGTTCGATCGGCTGCCGCATTTGTGACATTCTGTGCTATGAAGTTGTCGGATGCTCAACAAAAACCGTCAAGCAATCGTCGCATTGCTGGCAGCCAAAGCCCAAAGCTAAGGAATCGGGTGCATTGTCAACAGACAATATCAGCTTTGGGCGAATCACAGGCAAAACAGGTCAGAGACAATTTTCTGCCTGTAACATTCCACGCAGGGATAATTCACTGCGGGGATAAGTTTTTATTTTTTTTGCCTGCTGCAGACTTTTACGAGTCGAAAAAGTAATTTGGCAACAGTCCTCAACAGCCTAATTATCTCTTAGACATCAACCGAATTTAAGTTTCTCCTCTGACTCGACCAGAGTTTCAGATGCTTTTTCGCAGATGTCTACGGTCAAATAGACAAGCTTTTCCGTTTGGAGAAATTAAGAGCGTGGTAGATTTTAACAGAAGACAGGGGTTGCATATGTCAAAAATTAACTTGCTAAAAAAAACAGGACATGAAGCAAGTTTATCGGTTGCAGTTTGTGAAAACCAGGGGGAATTGAATTCAGACTTAGAACCATTTAACCCGCCGAATAAAAACGTGAAAACGCGAAAAGTTAACCAAAATAATACCAATTTAGGTAAACAGATGCCAGTTTTTATTTCCGGAGAAGTGGCCTCTGTCGAAACAGTCAGCCCCAAAAAATCCAACCATGATTTTGTCGAAAAATTATCCTTAAAAGTCAGCCAAAGTTTGCCATCTAAAATTGGCAGTTTGCCTATCCATAAAAAAATTGGATACGGGTATTTGCTGGCAATAGGAATCGGATTTTTGGGTTCACTGAGCGGACTGGTGATTGCCGATTATTACCAAGGACAAGGATTAAAGCAATTCAATGATGCTCACCTACAAGCGCAATTGCTAGGCAATTTTAAAGATGCAGCGCTGGCGGCTCAATTGCAGGGTTCACAGCTAGATTCTTTTGTAGATAATTCGCTCAAGCTAAAACAGCAAGAAGAGCAGTTGGTTAAGAGTATTGTTAAGGCAAAAAATCTGCGGTTGCGTATAGAAAATTTTGCCGACAGCCAACCCGCTTGGCTGGCAGCAAAACCGGAAGTTCTCAAGCTTTTAGTGCAAGATTGCACTAAAAATTTAGAATCCTACGCCGATACTCTCAAGTCAACTTTGCAGGAAATCCAGCAATCGCAACTATCGCCTCGGGAGATAGAGTCGGCTAGAAAATTGCTCGCAATCGAAAGCGGAGAAGGTGTAAAACAGCTCAACAGCAGCCTTGAGGAATTGAGCAAAATCCTCGATATTGCCCAGCAGCAAGAGGGCCAAGGCGGTGAAGTGATGGAAGACGCCCAAGGCATGGAAAAAGCCATAATTATTTTTAGTATGCTGCTGTCGGTTGTGGTAGCTGGAATGGTGGCTTACCGGACGAGTCGGGCGATCGCTCAACCTATGATCAGCGTTACTCAGGTGGCCCAACAAGTAGCCGCTGAGTCAAATTTTGACTTGCGAGCACCCGTCACCGGACAAGGCGAAATCGGCTCTCTGGCGGCCTCTCTCAATCACCTAATCGAGCGGGTTTCGGGACATACAAAAGAATTAGAACAAGCTAAAGAAGTCGCCGTCGCAGCTAACACTGCTAAAAGCCAGTTTTTAGCAAATATGAGCCACGAATTGCGGACGCCTTTAAATGCGATTATTGGCTACAGTCAACTACTTTCAGAAGATGCCCAGGATGCGGGATTTGATGAGTTTGTACCCGACTTGCAGAAGATTGAAAAAGCAGGCGCGCATCTGCTATCTTTGATTAACGATATCCTTGATTTGTCAAAAATTGAAGCGGGGAGTATGAAACTCGAAATCCAGGAGTTTGACATCGAATCCCTGATTGACAATGTTGCGAGTGCCGCGAAACCGTTGGTAGAGAAAAATGGCAATGTTTTGGAGATTGAGTGCGATCGAACTGTGGGCATAATGCACGCAGATTTCAAAAAAGTGCGCCAGGTTTTGATACATCTGCTTAGTAATGCTGCGAAGTTCACCAAAAACGGTAGGGTGAAAGTGACTGTGAAGCGCATTGCAGGAAGTGGAAAATTGAATGCAGCAGGGCGTGAGGCGATTGACGATTCAATGGCTGCCGATGAAATTCCTTCTGGGGCGATCGCTTGTCCCCTGCCGAATGTTCAAGACTCGGATTGGATTTGTTTATCGGTTAAAGATACCGGAATTGGAATGTCGGAAGAACAACAGCACAAATTGTTTGAAGCTTTTGTGCAAGCTGACTCTTCAGCAGCGCGACCTTACGACGGCGCCGGATTGGGGCTGACACTTAGCCGCTACTACTGTCAGATGATGGGCGGGGAAATTTTGGTAGAAAGCGAAGAGGGAAAAGGGTCTATTTTCACTGTCCGCATACCGGCGGGAAACGGGTGATGTGATGTTTGGGCGAGAAATTTAGGAGATAAGCAGAGGGGCGAAAATTTATGTTTCAAACCTCTGGTTTTGTGTCGAAATGTTTTAGTCTTGTCAGTGGGGGCGATCGCACTCTATTAATTATAATTGGTTATTTTACCAATTCAAACAGCACAAACCGCTAGCTCCTGAACTCCAACCTAAATCAATTCTAATAAATTTCATTGAGTATTATTGAACCGCGAAGACGCGAAGGAAGAATCAGGAAGAATCAGGAAGAAGTAGATAATCTTTTACGGGGAAGGGAGTAAAAGATCGATCGCACAAACTACCCTCAACTTTTATCTTGTTTCTCATCGGATGGTGGGGACTGTTTTTGCATGTGTTTTTGGCGTTCTCTCACCGCTTGTTCCAAAATGAATGCTGACAAGCCACTGATTGAACGGCGTTCCTCATTTGCCCACTCTTGAAGTAGGTCATAGATTCCTTCTCCTATCGAGGTTGATATGCGTTTAGACATTAGAGGTTAATTGTTTCTTATGTAAACCGATCGCCATTGTCGAGTATTTTAGACAATTTTGTCGAATATGCAGCATAATGCTGCTTTTGCACAGCACTATGCTGCTATTGCACGCCCCAACTGCACTCAACTCTTCTCCTGCTTGTCATCCGATGGCTGGGGCTGTTGTTTCATTTCCTTTTGGCGTTCTCTGGCTGCTTGCTCCAAAATGAATGCTGACAAGCTGCTGACTGAACGGCGTTCTTGACTTGCCCACTCTTCAAGGATTTCATAGATTCCATCGGCTAAATAGGTCGCTAAGCGTTTGGTCATAAAGGATTCATTATTTTTTAGTTTAAGCCGATCGTCATTGTGCTTTATCTAGACCATCCTGTCGATAATGGCTCATTTAAAGCATATATGTATGCTATATCTGTGCTATAGTCAAAAAGTCAAAAGCCAGCGCCGAACTTTCCGAGGGCTCGCGCTGGCTTAGGGTTCCCCAAATACAAGGAGACAATCCACATA
Source organism: Microcoleus sp. AT8-A3 (assembly GCF_036705675.1). Lineage (NCBI taxonomy): Bacteria > Bacillati > Cyanobacteriota > Cyanophyceae > Oscillatoriales > Microcoleaceae > Microcoleus > Microcoleus sp. AT8-A3. The sequence goes on along the minus strand of NZ_JAUBVD010000020.1, from coordinate 79,536 downwards.
AAAGGAGACAATTACTATGGTAAAGCCTGTGAGCGACGGCAGCGAATATAACCGCGGCTATCAACAAGCTTTGAATGATTTTGGCATCACGCAACTGCTGTCGGGTATCCGCAGCTACTCTGATGAGGATTTTGATGCCGATCGCGCGCGCATGACTGGGCCAGAGATCGAAAGCTTTGCGGTGTTTCTGATTCTGCGCGTCGGGGCGAATCTCAAAGGTAGTACGATCGCCCGCTACCTCAACACTCTGAGAAAAGCAAATTCTCCGACGATCGCCGATCGCCCCGCGATCGAACTCAACTCTAATTCGCGAGGGAAAACACCTGAAAAGTCAAAGGGGGGCGATCGCAATTCTTGGGCGATCGTCCGCATTTTACCGAATGCTGAGCACTATACAATTGCGCGTTTTGTCAACCGCCAAGATGCGGACGATCGGCGGAGGGCTTTGTGTCGGTTTATTCCAGGGGGTGTGTTTGAAGTTGTTATGTGCGATCGCACCTAATCAATATACCTCTCCAATAATTATTGTGGAACAGGCCGGAAAGCCTGTTCAAGACTGGCTTTTCTGGAGAGCTCTAATCAACAAAAATGACGGTGACAATTGTAGCGACTCCGCATTAAGTCCGTCGGGGGTTAAAAACCCCCGCCTCATAGCGAAAGTCCTCGCTTCCGAGGACTGAAGAGGAGAGTTAAGATTTGTGCGCGGGGGGCTAGAAACCGGGTTTTTTACGACCATATTCGTTGCAGTCGGCAGATTCGATAAAAACCCGGTTTCTTTGGTGGGAGCGCGTAATTTCTGTCTGTTTCAATTCATACCTTGCATCATTCTCGATCGATCTTGCAGTCCTCGGAAGCGAGGAGTTTCGCTATGAGGCAGGGAATTAATTCCCTGCCAGACTGCGGGAGGAGCCAGACTTTTGCAAAAAGCCCGATCGCTCCTAGTTCGCTTCTACTACAATTAAAAAGCAAACTCTCTTTACTAAAACCGATGGAAACCATCAATCTTCAATAAGAAGTCCGCAACTTAATCGATCGACTGCCTGAAAATTTTACTTGGTCTGACCTAATATCGGCAATTTATCTCAGACAAAGAATGCAATCTAAACAAAGTAAAATCAAAGATATCAAACCAGGAATATAACAAAAAACTGTCTATAAAATTGAATAATACTCACCTAAATACAGCAGATTTGGCAGCGACAAAGGACTAATTACAATTTCTGATGATTTTGACGAACCGTTGGAATTCTTGCCATCACCGTTGGTCGAACGCTTGAAAAAGCTAAAGAATTGACTAAAGTCTTTGCTGAAATAGATGAAATTATTGCGAAAATTGAAAAATAACTTCAGACTGATGAACCTCATAGCTTTAAATCATGACTTTTATGAATACAGCTTCTGAATAATATGAATTGACATAACAGCGACTTAGTTATTTAATTATAATTATTTTGCTCGGATCGAAGCATTCAAAAACAGCAAGTAAAAGTATAATACGCCTAAGTCCAAATTCAGATGCGTATTCTATTAATCGTCAGTGGTGAATCATGAAAAGAATGAAACGAATTATTAGCAGTGTTTTGGTTTTGGGTGTGTGTATGACTCCTCTGACTCTGCCGGTGATGGTGCAACCGAGTTGGGCGCAAAGTCAAAATGCAGAGGTTGAAAAATTAAAGCAACTCATAGAGCAAGCAAAGCAACAGCAACCGCGACAGGCAATAGAAACATGGCAGCAGGTTTTAGCCATTGCACGACAATTTAAAAATAGACAACATGAAGCTCTAGCACTCAATAATATTGGTGCAATCTACGACAGTATAGGACAAGTGCAAGAAGCATTGAAATACTACAAACAAGCTTTATCAATTTGGTGGGAAGTGGGCGATCTCAACTCGGAAGCTATTACTTTGAATAATATTGGTGAACTTTACAAAAGCATTGGACAACTGCAAGAAGCATTGAAATACTTGAAGCAAGCTTTCGCAATTTTGTGGGCAGTAAACTATCGGGCGATTGAAGCTCGTACTTTGACTAATATTGGTACAGTGTACAAAACGATCTCGCAACCGCAATCAGCGTTGAAATATTTTAACCAAGCTTTACCAATCTGGCGGCAAGTGGGCGATCGCAACGGCGAAGCTGTTACTTTGAGTAATATTGGTGGAACCTACCACAGTATTGGACAACCGCAAGAAGCATTGAAATACTATAACCAAGCTTTACCAATCTGGCGGAAAATGGGCGATCGCGCGGGGGAAGCTACTACTTTGAATAATATGGGTTTAGTGTACCACAGTATTGGACAGCCGCAATCAGCATTAAAATACTATAACCAAATTTTACCAATTAGGCAGTCAGTGGGCGATCGCAAGGGGGAAGCTACTACTTTGACTAATATTGGTGGAGTATACAGCACCATTGGAGAACCGCAATCAGCATTAAAATACTATAACCGATCTTTACCTATTTGGCAGGAGGTGGGCGATCGCAATGGGGAAGCTCGTACTTTGAATAATATAGGTGGAGTGTACCTCAGCATTGGACAACCAGAAGAAGCATTAAAATACTATAACCAAGCTTTACCAATTTTGCAGGCTGTGGGCGATCGGATGATAGAAGCTCGTACTTTGAATAATATAGGTGGAGTGTACGCCAACATTGGACAACCGCAATCAGCATTGAAATACTATAACCAAGCTTTACCAATTCTGCAGGAAGTGGGCGATCGGATGATAGAAGCTACTACATTGAATAATATAGGTGGAGTGTACCTCAGCATTGGACAACCGCAATCAGCATTGAAATACTATAACCAAGCTTTACCAATTAAACGGGAAGTGAACGATCGTGCGGGGGAAGCTACTACATTGAATAATATTGGTGCAGTATACGCCAACATTGGACAACCACAGGAAGCGTTAAAATACTATAACCAAGCCGTACCAATTCTGCTGCAAGTTGGCGATCGCAATGGGGAATCTACTACATTGAATAATATAGGTAGAGTGTACCTCAGAATTGGACAACCGCAATCAGCATTGAAATACTATAACCAAGCTTTACCAATTAAACGGGAAGTGGACGATCGTGCGGGGGAAGCTACTACATTGAATAATATTGGTGGAGTGTACCACAGTATTGGACAACCAGAAGAAGCATTAAAATACTATAACCAAGCTTTACTAATTAAACGGGAAGTGGGCGATCGAATGATGGAAGCTACTATTTTGAGTAATATTGGTGCAGTTTATCAAGATACGATGCAACCAACTCAAGCGATCGAAAATTTTCAGCAATCTGTCCAAATTACCTTAAAAATACGAAAGGGTTTACAGCGAGAAAACCGCCAAAAGTTTTTAGAAGGTGAAAGAGGAAGCGCCGTTGCACTTGTTGACATCCTCATCGATCAAAACCAACCCGATCGCGCTTTTCAATGGATCAACATCGCCACCACAGCCGATCTCGCCGACTACACCCGCTTAATTGACGCCAAAGTTGCCAACCCCGAAGCACAAAAAGCCATTGACGAGTGGAATCAAAAAAATCAACAACTCCAAACGCTTCGCCGCCAACTCGAAGACAATTTCTCCGAAAATCTCTCCCGACAAATGCGAGAATTAGAAACAGAAGTCAACCGCCAAGCAGAACAAATTTCCCGCAGTTTCCCAGAAGTCGCCGAACTATTTGAAACCACACCCAAAGACATCGCCCAACTGAAAGCAAATATCGCGCCAGATACCGCTGTCATTCAACCCGTCTTGCTGACAAATATCTCAGGTGTCCCCAATACCGTCGCCCTATTTGTCTTGACAAAAGACAGTTTAAGTGTTAAAAAAGTTCCGATCGCTCCCGAAGAATTCGACAATCTCCTCACTCAATACCGCAAAGAAGTGCAAGATATTGGCGAAACAAACTTCACCGTAACAGGCAGCAAACTTTACGAAATCCTGATTCGTCCGATCGAAGACCAAATTAAAGCTATTTCCCCCAAACAATTGAGCATCATCGCCACGGAAAAACTACGCTACATCCCCTTTGAAACCCTGTATGACAAACAAACAAATGAATTCCTCATCCAGAAATATCCCGTCAACTATCTCACCCGCATTTCCACCAGAACAATTCCCGATTCAACTTCAAAAGGTGGAGTCTTAGCATTAGGAAATCCCGTCCCTCGTCCACCCCAAAATTTACCCGGTTCCGAAGCAGAAGTCAGAAATATCGCTCAATTATTGTCAGGAAGTTCAGCTTATATCGGCAATGACGCCACCCTCGATCGATTCAAAACTCAAGCGCCCCGCTTTCCTTTTTTGCACCTCGCAACTCACGGCTGTTTCCAACCGGGAGGCTGTAAAAATTTGGGCATGGAGGAAAATACATTGCTGTTTGCTGACAGTCAATTCAATATTCGCGATGCCGCCTTATTAGGATTGCAAAACACCATACTCATCACTTTAAGTGCTTGTGAAACTGCCATACAAGCGAATTCCAACGGTGAAGAAATATCGGGAATGGCCTATATATTTGAGCGGGCGGGCGCGCAAGCTGTGATGGCTAGTTTGTGGAGTGTTGATGATTCTGCTACTAAAGATTTGATGGTTCAATTTTATCAAAATATCAATAAAGGGATGAGTAAAAATGAAGCTTTGCGGCAAGCTAAGTTGAGTCAGATCCAGCGGCATCCGTTTTATTGGTCGCCGTTTATTTTAATTGGGGATGCGCGGTAGTTATAGAAGTTGACAGTTGACAGTTGATAGTAGCTGTAGGGTGTGTCGCTATTAAAAATCCCAAATGAAAGATGGACAATTTCATAGCGGCGCACCTGATAATATTCGTTGAATTGCACGCGATCGCATTCTGTCGTTGGGTGGGGCGGGTTTATGTAGATTGTTGGTTGGAATTATAAATTGTTGGTGAACCCGCCCCTACAAGCCCCCACAAAGCCAAGCCGCCGCCCCTTCCCCTAGCCGCAATTATCCCATCTTCTACCAGAAAATATGCAAAAAATGCCTGCTTCCCCACACTCAAACTAAAAAATTCCGCCTCCCGCGCTTCTCCACCGCGAATAAATCCTTGATACACAGTTTTACCCAACAATTTCACGGTAATTCTGGTAAAATCAAAAGCTAAAATATTTTTATTAACCAAAAACTTAGTCGGCCCGGAAAGAGTTAGTGCGATCGCCCCAACTTGCACCGAATTCTCCACCCTGCCGGTTTCGCTAGGCGCTTCCCCTTCAGCCACAGCTTGGGCCGAATAAGCAATTTGAATTTTCGCAATCCACTCAGGGATGTAACGTCCGGCACCCAACACAATCCCCGCTTTTTGTCGAGTCTTTTTCGTGCCGGTGATAAAGCAGAGTTGCCAGTTGCCGATTAATTGCTCGAAAGAATAGCGAATTTTATTTTTTTTCGCGTTTTTCTCAGCTTCTAGGAGGGCGGCGACTACGGCGTCGGGAGATGGTTTAGAATTAGATTTAGCGGCTTGTTCTAGAATTGATATGTTTTCCATTTAATATACAAACCAGTTTTATTGTTGGTAACAGAGATAATATTAGCTGAAGTAGCGGAGAAAAACATGGTTGCGATCGCCCCCACAGACACAGAAATCATCGTCATCGGCAGCGGAATCGGCGGCTTGACTTGCGCTGCAATGCTTGCCCGCTATGGCTTTGATGTTGTCGTTTGCGAAAGCCATTCGATCGCGGGCGGCGCCGCACACGGTTTTGAACGCGACGGATTTAGCTTCGACTCCGGGCCCTCCCTGTACTCAGGATTATCCTACAGCCCGTCTGCCAATCCGCTGCGGCAAGTTTTGGATGCGATCGGCGAAAAACTCCCCTGCATCACCTACGATACCTGGGGTTGCTGTTTGCCAGAAGGCGATTTCGACACATCCGTAGGCGCGAGTCAATTTGGCGAAGTGCTCGCACAACTGCGCGGCGCCGAAGCAGTCGCCGAATGGCGGCAACTCCAGCGCATCATGGAACCCTACGCCAAAGCTGCCATAGCCTTGCCCCCCCTGGCTTTGCGCTTCGATTTAGGCGCTGTTTTTACCCTCGGCAAATTTGCGCCGGCTTTCCTGCAAAGTGCTGGCGACGCGATCGCACTTGCAGGCCCTTTCAGCAAAATTATGGACAAAAATGTCAAAGATCCCTTTGTCAGAAATTGGCTGAATTTGTTGTGTTTCCTGCTGTCTGGACTTCCCGCCGACGGAACGATCGCAGCCGAAGTCGCTTTCATGTTCGCCGACTGGTATCGCCCCAATGCAGTTTTGGACTATCCGATCGGCGGTAGTGCAGCTTTGGTAAATGCCCTGGTACGCGGTTTAGAGCGCCACGGAGGGCAGTTGCTGCTAAATTCCCACGTTGCAGAAGTTTTGGTGGAAAACAACCGGGCTGCGGGCGTGCGGCTGCGATCGGGCAAAATAATTCGATCGCACAAAGCCGTCGTCTCCAACGCTTCCGTTTGGGATACCCTGAAACTGTTGCCTGAAACCTCTGTCCCGCAAAGGTTTCGGCAACAGAGGCAGGCGACGCCAGAGTGCGACAGCTTCATGCACCTGCATCTGGGAATTGATGCTGCCGGAGTGCGATCGGACTTGGCTTGTCACTACATCTTCGTCAAAGACTGGGAAATGGGCGTTGCGGCTCCTCAGAACGTCGTTCTCGTCTCGATTCCCTCCCTCCTCGACCCCCACCTCGCGCCTCCGGGAAAGCACGTCATTCACGCATATACCCCCGGAAACGAGCCTTACGATTTGTGGCAAAAGCTCGATAGAACCAGCGAAGAGTACAAGCTGCAAAAACAAGCGCGCGCCGAGGTAATGTGGGAAGCCTTAGAGAGAATTATCCCCAATATTCGATCGCGCTGCGAAGTCACCTTAGTTGGCACACCCCTAACCCACGAACGGTTTTTGCGCCGCCATCGCGGTTCCTACGGACCCGGAATTCGGGCGGGTAGTGGCTTGTTTCCCGGGCCGAGAACGCCTTTACCGGGGTTGTTTTGCTGCGGAGATTCGACGTTTCCGGGAATTGGTTTGCCGGCTGTTGCTGCTAGCGGTGCGATCGCCGCCAATACGATCGCACCTTTGGACAAACATTTAGAATTGATTCGGGAAGTTATTAATTAGTTGTTAAGCTGCTACGCATCTAAATTGAATACAGAGACGGGCAGGATGCCCGTCCCACAGGAATTGTAGAAAAATTTACTGTCAAATTAGATGCACAACAGTTTATTAAACATCTCCCATAATTATTGTGGAACAGGCACTGTGCCTGTTCAAAACCTGCTTTTTAGGAGATGTCTATTAGTTATTAGTTATATCGTTTCCGGTTGCATCGGAATGATTTAACCACAGAGGGCGCAGAGAACGCAGAGGGAGAGAATATAGAGATGAATAATTCCGATGCTACGGGATTTGATATTATTTGTTAACGTAATTATTGAAGGGCTTTCATAGCGAAGGATGCGAACCCAAGAGTAAACAATAATTTGATTTAGTTAGTAAAATGTGACCGATATCTGTCAGCATAGAAATAGATAGTTCGATCGCAAAGAGGCCACCGTGCAACCCGTAGACTTTACAACTTTAACCGCAGCTTGCAGCGAACTGCGAGCCCAATGGCTGCCAGCGCGCTTAGAACAAGTCTACCAGCGCGATCGATTTACCGTGTCCCTAGCCCTCCGCACCATGAAAGGGCGCGGCTGGATTGACCTTTCCTGGCATCCTGTGGCCGCCCGCATCTGCGTCGGCGACCCCCCGCCCCGCATTCCCGATACCTTCACCTTCAGCGAACAACTGCGGCACCAACTCAGCGGTTTAGCCTTAGTTTCCATCGCCCCTGTTTCCTCCTGGGAAAGAGTCATCGACTTGCAATTCGCCAAACGCCCCGGCGAACCAGCCCTCTGGCACCTGTACGCCGAAATCATGGGCAAATACAGCAACGTCATCCTCACCGCCCAAGATAACCTCGTTGTCACCTGCGCCCACCAAGTCAGCGCCAAACAGTCCACCGTCCGTCCCATCCAAACCGGGCAACCCTACGAAATGCCCCCGTCTTTGACCGATGCAGTGCCGAGTCTGAGTGAATCTCAAAACCGCTGGCAATCGCGAATTAGCCTGGTTCCCGGTCAATTAAAGGGCAATCTGTTGAAGAATTACCGAGGGATGAGTAAAGCCTTAGTTTTGTCAATGATTCGATCGGCTTCTTTAGACCCCGAACAATCCACCGACAGCCTCAATCCCGACGACTGGCAGCAACTATTCCAACGCTGGCTATACTGGCTGCAATGCCTAGAAAACTCCAAATTTCACCCAAGTTTTACCCCCGAAGGCTACACCGTCATCGATTGGCCGACACCAGAAAATCACAATGTAGGGGCGGTGCCCCCGTGCCCGCCCTCTGATTCTTCTTCGGTTCAAGAATTACTTAACAGCTACTACACAGGCGAAATCAATCAAGAAGTATTCGCGCAACTGCGGCATCAGCTTACCCAAAAACTCAACAACGTCCTAGCCAAACTGCGCCTAAAAGCCAACACATTTAAAGAACGTTTACAGCAATCAGCAGACGCCGACACCCACAAATCCCAAGCCGATTTGCTGATGGCCAATTTGCAGCATTGGGAACCGGGAATGAAATCGATTTCTCTCCCCGACTTTGAAACCGAGAAACCAGTGATCATTTCCTTAAACCCGGAAAAAAACGCCGTTCAAAACGCTCAAGCCCTCTACAAAAAACACCAAAAACTTAAAAGAGCTCGCATTGCAGTAGAACCTTTGTTAGCCGCCGTACAGGAAGAAATCGACTATTTAGAACAAGTTGAAGCCGCACTTTCGGTATTGGAAACCTACCGCAACACCCAAGATTTGCAAACCCTCGCCGAAATCCGCGAAGAACTGATCCAGCAAAAATATCTAGACGTACCAGATTACCGCAGTACCGACAAAAATGCTGCGATCGAATTTCACCGCTACCAAACCCCCAGCGGCTTTGAATTATTAATCGGGCGCAACAACCGCCAAAACGACCAACTCACTTTTCGCACCGCCAACGACTACGACTTATGGTTCCACACCCTAGAGATTCCCGGAAGCCACGCTTTGCTGCGTCTCAAACCCGGTACAGTTGCTGAAGAAACCGATTTGCAATTTGCCGCCGACATGACTGCTTACTACAGTCGCGCGCGCCACAGCGAACAAGTCCCCGTAGTTTATACAGAACCGAAATATGTATACAAGCCGAAAGGTGCTAAACCGGGTATGGTTGTATACAAGCAGGAGCGAATTGTCTGGGGTAGACCGCAGCAAGCCCCGGCTTGATTTATACAAAGTGTGTGAAGGGTCGATCGGCAATCGAAACCTCGTTTTTAGGCAAAATAAACGGTTTGGAACCGATAAACCTACGCAGGAACCGGGTTGTTGAACCTAGGCTTAATTATACAAAGTGACCCCAAGGGCGATCGTCCCCTAATATCAAATCCGGTAGCATCGGAATTATTCATCTCTGTATTCTCTCCCTCTGCGTTCTCTGCGCCCTCTGCGGTTAAATCATTCCGATGCAACCGGAAACGATATCAGAATTTATATTCGCCTGTAATGTAAAGTTTTATTACAGAAAATTAAATTTTGTTGTTATAATACCCCTTAAGAGAGATGATGTTTCTGTTAGAACCCTTTGCAAAGAAACGTGCAACTTGGGTTTCCTCACTGTGAGAACAACACTGTGGGAACACAACGGATTTAACTATTTGTGCAGACCAGCTTTTGCTAAAGCTGGTCGTTTCTGTTTAAACCCTAAACCCCAACTCAGACAATTTTAGATTTGCGATTTTAGATTTTAGATTAAAACCGCCAATCTAAAATCTAAAATCTAAAATCTAAAATCGATGTGGGCTGCTCCTAGAAAGTAAACGTCGTTCTGACAACCCCAATCACCAAATCAGAATTATTCTTATTGTGGTCAGGAGCAGTCAGCCAAATCAGACCAGGAGTGATAGAAATATTATCGCTCAACTTAAACTGATAGAAACCTTCAAGGTGCAGCGAAGTATCCTTATCTTCCGGCAAAGTCCGATTAGTAGAACTCGTCACCCGCGGCTCCATACCTACAACAATCCCCGCCACATTTCCTTCTTTCAACAAATCAGGAAAAGCCAAAGTAACTGCCCAGTTCCAAATTTTTTGATCGCCCCGCTGCACAGAACCCGTAGGAGTACCCAAGTTGGATAAAATGCGCTGATTAGTGTAACCAGCCCAACCGCCAATTGCAAATCTCCGGTTCAACTGCCACGAAGCTTGCGCGCCGTAGGAATTGCTAGAAACTGGCACATTGCTATCGCTGTCGAACCCGAAGGAACCGAGACGCTGCGGAAAATTAGAAGCATTGCTGCCGGTATTGGTAATTAAGTTGTAGGAATTAACGTAAGTTAAACCTAAAGCCATGCTGTCGCTCGGTTTGAAAGTCAACTGAGCCAAACCGCCGTAAGAACCGTTGAACAAACCGTTACCCCGCGTCGGGTTCGCGGGGTCGCCGGTCAAATACCCCAAACTAACCTCTAATTTTTCCCCAAACTGATGCCGCAGAGCGATGCCAGAACCACCAAGCAAATAGTAAATTGGGTTGCGAGTACCGAAGTTAGAAAGAGCGCCGTAGCTGCCGTCTCCGTCAAAGTAAGGGTTGACAGTGTTAACAAAATCATCAGCAGCGCCGGCATTAGCTTCGAGAATTACAGTCGTGCTTTTGCCTAGAGGGAATTGGTAAAGCAGCGCATCTAAAGCTACTATATTGTTAGCCTCGCCAAAAGGCCCGACATTAAACCGCAATTCCCCTTCAGCAGTTTTCGTATTTTCCGTAGAAAACGCACCCAAATTTAAAACTTGTAATCGAGTTCTCAGCAAATCTTCTCCTGAGAAACTCGTGTCGAAATTGATACGAACCCTGCTACCAAAAGCCGTGGTTCGATCGGCTTCGCGACCCTCGGCATCATCTCCCCTGGCGATACCGGCCAAACCAAATATCACTTCGCCGTTGAGTTTAGTCGTAGTTGAAAACTGATTTGCTTCTAATTCAGAGGCGCGCGCTTCCAAAGCATCGACGCGGCCGCGTAAAGTTGCCAATTCCGCCGCAAATTCTTCTTGCAACCTTTGCACAGAAGCCAAATCTTCTCGCGTCGCCAGACTTCTGGAACCGCCTTGAATCAGCTCGCTAACTTTATCCAAACACGCATTTAAACCTGCTGCAAACTCGTAGCGAGTCATCGCCCGGTTGCCGCGAAAAGTGCCGTCAGGATAGCCAGCTATACAGCCGTAGCGCTCTACTAGGGATTGCAAAGCTTGGAATGCCCAATCGGTTGGCCGAACGTCGGAAAGTTGCGAAACAGAGGTTACTTGGCCGGCCGCATCTTGGCTGCTACTGTCTTCGGCGCTGTATTGGTTGATTTGTTCTAAAACATTTGACTGTGCTTGAGGTTGGGCACTTGGCTCAGTCGATTGGGAAATCTGCTCTTGGGCGCTTAAATTAGCCGGTGTAGTGGCGGATTGCGTTTCGCTTAAGTTTGCGGGCGCGACTGCGGGGATTTGCTCCGCGACAGGTTGTTCAAAACTTAAGTTTGCGGGCGCGACTGCGGGTTTGGTTTCGCCTAAATCTGCTGCAACTTCCGGTGTTTTTGCTTGTTCGACAACTGGGGCGATCAAATCGTTAGTGAAGCCCTCGTAGAGGTTCGCACTTTCTTTCTCAATAGTTTCAACAGTCGATTTGCTCGCTAGCGACGCTGGTTCGGCTGTCTCAGGCTTTGCCGTCTCAGACTTTGCCGCCTCGGTTGCAGCACCTGCTAATGGCAATTGATGAGCTTGATCTGTGGTGGCAATTTCTACAGGTTTCTCTGCTGCTAGCGCCGTCGAAGATACGACTAAACTTGCTGCCAATACAGCGGGACTAATTAAAAGTCCCTTCCACAAAAATTTGGACATTTTTCCTCACACCACATTACGGCCGATCGCCCGTTCCGAAGATTTAGGCGCCAGCAAATCACCTTCAATATTCTGCCTAATAGTATTTCTTGTCAACAATCGGGGAAATCACTGCCGGAGAGTCCTGTTTTGCTGTGGCTGATTTCACAAAAACCCCGTTTATTCCCAAAATCCTTGGTTTGACTCACCGAAGAGCACCATTCTCAAGAACAGGCATCTTGCCTGTTCCACAAAGAGTGAATTTTCTTGTGGAACAGGCCGAAAAGCCTGTTCCTAAACAAGTAATTGAGAATGGTGCAACATCTCAGTTGGAAGATACGTACATAGAAACCTGGTTGATGGCGGGATATTGCGTAAGTGATCCCTCAGTAAGACTAATATTGACAGCACTGGCGCTAACAAATCATTTGATCGGCTACAAATACAAGTGAAACAACTCAAATACGCCCTAGTTCACGAATGGTTGACGCCCTTAGCTACTGGCGGTTCAGAACTCGTAGTACAGGAAATCCTCAAACACGTAGACGAGGCAGATATCTATGCCCTCATCGACTTTGAATCAGCCAATCCCGAAAGCTATCTTTTCGGGCGACAGATTGGCACAACTTTTTTGCAGCAGTTTCCCAATGCCCGCAGCGGCGTCCAAAAATATTTGCCGTTTCTGCCGATCGCGATCGAACAACTAGATCTGCGAGAATACGACATCATCCTCTCATCCTCCCACGCCGTCGCCAAAGGCATCCTCAGCAGTCCCCAGCAAATGCACGTCTGCTACTGCCACACGCCCATGCGCTACGCTTGGGACTTAACTTTTGACTATTTGCGTAGCAGCAAAGCCGGACGGGGTATCCAGGGGCTGCTGACGCGATATTTGTTGCATCGACTGCGGCAGTGGGACGTAATTTCCGCCAATCGCGTTGATTATTTCATCGCTAACTCTCAACACACTGCGCGCCGAATTTGGCGATGCTATCGGCGGCGGGCCCAGGTGATTTATCCCCCGGTAAATATCGAGCGATTTTCCTTGATGCGGCAAAAACAAGACTTTTACGTCACCGTTTGTCGGTTGGTAAGTTACAAAAACGTAAGTGCGATCGTCCAAGCATTCAATCAACTCGGGCATACTCTCATTGTCATCGGCACCGGGCCAGAATTAGAAATGATTCGGCAAATCGCCAAACCCAACGTGCAAGTGCTCGGCTGGCAGCCCGCCTCCATCGTTGAAAAGTACATGGCAGAGGCGAAAGCCTTTGTCTATGCAGCTTGCGAAGATTTTGGCATAGCTTTGGTAGAGGCTCAAGCTTGCGGAACACCGGTAATTTCCTATGCTGCAGGGGGCGCTTTGGAGACAGTGCTCGACATTCGCCAACACCCAGAGACAGGGACTGGTTTATTTTTTTCCTCCCAAACCGCAGCATCATTAGTCGAAGCTGTCGAGGAATTTGAGCAGTTGCAAGGCAAATTTGAGCCAGAAATCAGCAGGTTGCGCGCTGAACATTTTGCCCCCGATGTCTTTGGGCAGCGCTATCTAGCTTTTGTGGAAGGCTGCTATCAGGAATTTCAATCCCGTGATTTTACCGAGTCTGGGGCTTGAGAGTGCCAGAACCCCATAGCGGGACAATCTTCCTTCTGCCTTTGTATAAGTGCCTTCAGAAGACCTCTGCATCAGTGCCTTGTGCCTTCTTCCTTCTGCCTTTTGAAGCCATCTTCCTTCTTCCTTCTGCCTTTTGAAGCCTTCTGAAGGCAGAAAATTGAGTATTGGCAACATAATTGAGAGAACAAAGCGTCTTGAGGCTTTATGATCAGGACTGTGTGTGGTGTGAAGTGAAGGAGTAAGATGACTGCCGACAGCCAACTAATCTCCGGCAAGGTAATTCGAGCGATCGCAAGACGCGGTTTTGGGTCTGTCCTGCAAGGAGATAGACGCATAAGTCGTTCTCTACAGAGCCTCGACGGAGAACTTTTCAAGCGGTTATTTGACATCCTGTTTTCCTTATCGGTTCTGATCCTGTTTGCTCCGGTTTACCTGCTTTTGGCTTTCTTAATCGCCTTAAGCTCGCCCGGTCCTATTTTTTACGTACAGGAACGAGTAGGCAAAAACCGTAAAAGGTTTTATTGCCTTAAATTCAGAACGATGGTGGAAAATGCGGACGATATATTGCTGGAAATCATGGAAAATTCTCCGCATTTGCGTCAAGAGTTTGAGGACAATTTCAAGCTGAAACAAGACCCTCGAATTACCTGGATTGGAAGATTTTTACGAATGACCAGTTTAGACGAGTTTCCCCAGTTTTGGAATGTTTTAAAAGGAGATATGAGCGTCGTCGGGCCCAGACCTTTAGTTGAAGAAGAACTGCCGAGATACGGCAATCACATCAACAAAATTCTCACCATAAGACCTGGAATTACAGGCTTGTGGCAAGTGTCCGGTCGCAACGACATTCCCTATCCCCGCCGAGTCCAAATCGACCTCTATTACGCAAATGACAAAAACCTTTGGATGGATATGTGGATTGTTTTCAAAACAATTGGAGTTGTGATTTTTCCCAAAAATAACGGCGCATATTAATTTTTGTCCGCAGTCAGCAATCGGTAGTTAGTTTTATTTGTTACTGACCACTGATGCTGACTACTGACAATCAGCGACAAACTCTTTGTCAAAACTAAACAGTTCCTAGATGCCGATCGCAGAATTGTGAGCTTAACTAAAGGGGCAAATACTTAAATAAACCTACCTCTTATTCATCTAGAAATATCAGTTATTCTAGATAGACTACTTTAGGTTTAGGTGTTAAACTTAACTCTATAACCTTTGGCTTAAGGGGGATAGCCTACTTATCTTGGGATAGCCGACTACCCAACAGCGTAGGAAGTAAACTTCAACTGGCTTTAGGTAACTAAAGTTAAGTTTGAGTAAGTTTTATAAAGCAGTTTGACAATACGGTCGGCAGGGAGCAACAGCCTCTGCCAAAAAATTTATTGTAAATTAACACAGCCTGTCAAAGGAAAATCAGATGACGCAACGTAAGCGAGCGCTAATAACAGGTATTACAGGTCAAGACGGCTCCTACTTGAGCGAATTACTGTTAGAGAAAGGATATGAAGTTCACGGCATTATCCGGCGCAGTTCTAGTTTCAATACCGATCGAATTGACCACATCTATGTCGATCCCCACAGCGAGGGTGCGCGCCTGTTTCTACACTACGGCGACTTGACGGACGGCACCACTCTCCGCCGGATATTGGAAGAAGTTCAGCCGGTAGAAATTTATAACTTAGGCGCTCAATCTCACGTTCGAGTCAGTTTTGACTCGCCGGAATATACGGTTGACACAGTAGGGATGGGAGTATTGCGGCTGCTAGAAGCAATTCGGGACTATCAGCACCGCACCGGCATAGAAGTGCGGTTCTATCAAGCAGGTTCTTCGGAAATGTTTGGTTTGGTGCAGGAAGTTCCGCAAAAAGAAACAACTCCTTTTTATCCCAGAAGTCCTTACGCCTGCGCCAAAGTTTACGGTCACTGGCAAACAATAAATTATCGCGAATCTTACGGACTTTTTGCCTGCAACGGCATTTTGTTCAATCACGAATCTCCCCGCCGTGGCGAAACTTTTGTAACTCGCAAAATTACTCGCGCCGTGGCCAGAATAGTCGCCGGCAAGCAGAAAAAGATTTACTTGGGCAATCTCGATTCTAAGCGAGATTGGGGCTATGCTAAAGACTACGTGCGGGCGATGTGGCTGATGCTACAACAAGACAAGCCTGACGATTATGTCATTGCTACCAACGAGACCCATTCCATTAAAGAATTTCTCGATTTGGCTTTTACTTACGTCAATTTAGATTGGCAAAAATATGTGGAGTTTGACGAACGCTACTTGCGGCCGGCAGAAGTCGAACTGTTGATTGGCGATTCGACTAAGGCGCGCCAGCAATTAAATTGGGAACCTTCTGTAACTTTTCAGGAGTTAGTGCATTTAATGGTAGATGCTGACATGAAAGCTTTAGAGGAGCAAGGTCGAGGTTCGGGCAACGGATTTGATTAAGCTGCTACATCAAGCCTTCAGTGCGAACAATTTGTCGGGGTAGAACCCCCGTGTCTACCCCTTTGGCTAAAGGCGCGCACCGGAGGATTGCCCCTGCACAAAGTTCACAACTGATGAGAAGATTGTTAAAGCTATTAGCCCGCGATCGGCATTCAAAGAACCAGCTTAATTGCTCGCCAAATTTTAGGCTGTGCGGGCTAAAAAAAACATTAAAATGATAGTTGAGGAGTCGCGACCCGTATATCTAACTTTCGGGTGTGCACGGCGCAAATTGTCCCTATCGGGTGCAGCTAAAATAAATTTGTGGGCAACCTCATCCTGTAGCTGAAAGCTTTTTTTGCTAAAGCAACAATTTTAGAATTGAAATTGTCGATCGACCTTTATTCAAAATCCCGAGGCTAAAATTATGACAAGCTTGGATTTAAGCAGCAAACGCATTCTAGTCACGGGCGGCGCCGGTTTCTTGGGCCGTCAGGTAATCGACCAGCTAGTAAAAGCAGGGGCCGATGCTGATAAAATTTCTGTAACTCGATCGCGCGACTGCGACCTCCGCGTCATGGAAAACTGCAAGCGCGCCGCCGACCAACAAGATATCATCATTCACCTCGCCGCCCACGTCGGCGGCATCGGCTTAAACCTAGTCAAACCCGCTGAATTATTTTACGACAATTTGATGATGGGCGCGCAACTAATCCACGCCGCCTACGAAGCCGGAGTCGAAAAATTTGTCTGCGTCGGCACGATTTGCGCTTATCCCAACTTGACCCCAGTTCCTTTCAAAGAAGATGACCTCTGGAACGGCTATCCAGAGGTAACTAACGCACCTTACGGAATTGCCAAAAAAGCCTTATTAGTGCAACTGCAATCCTACCGCCAGCAATACGGATTCAACGGTATCTACTTGCTACCAGTAAATTTGTATGGCCCAGAAGATAACTTTGACCCAAAAAGTTCCCACGTCATCCCCGCATTAATTCGCAAAGTCTACGAAGCGCAAGAAAGGGGAGACAAAACACTGCCAGTTTGGGGCGACGGCAGCCCTAGCCGCGAGTTTTTGTATTCCACAGATGCCGCGCGGGGAATTGTGATGGCAACGCAAGATTACAGTGAATCTGACCCGGTTAATTTGGGAACGAATAGCGAAGTTAAAATTCGCGATTTAGTGGAAACTATTTGCGAATTGATGGGATTTGAGGGAGAAATTGTTTGGGAAACAGACAAGCCGAACGGTCAGCCGCGTCGCTGTTTGGATACCCAAAGGGCTAAGGAAAAGTTTGGTTTTGTTGCGGAGGTGAAGTTTAAGGAAGGGTTGAAAAATACCATTGAGTGGTATCGAAAACACGCAGTTTGAGTGTGAAAAACCCGGTTTCTTGAAGAAACCGGGTTTTTTTAGGAATAATATTATTTCCGGTCGATTACCCCTAATACGGTAGGGGCGGGTTCACGAAAAATATCTGCCAATAATTGACAATCTCAAAAACCCGCCCTTTTAATCGCTCGATCGTACATGATATAATATTAAATGCGGGTGAGAAACCTCATTTATAAGAGTCGGAGGTTGCCACCTATCCTACAGGAACCCGTCCCCCTTCTGGCACTAATAAATTATACAAATTCCGATGAAAATTCACTGACAATAGTCGGCAGCATTGCCGTGTCCCTACTGCTGTGTCCTGTATTTCATCCGAGTGAAAACTGCTATAATACAAATACCTCAACTGAAATCATCGAAAACTGAATTTTGGGAAAGCCAATGATTGCCGATCGCACCCACAATTATATCTCACCGGAAGAGTATCTGAAGTTAGAAGAACTCAGTCCGCTCAAACACGAGTATATTCAGGGCGAAGTCTATGCAATGGCAGGTGCAAATGACGCTCATGTAACTGTTACTGTCAACTTAGTTACCTTGTTGAGAAATCATGTTCGGGGTAGTGGCTGTCGTGTTTATATGTCCGACATGAAAGCCAGGATTGAATCGAAGAATATTTACTACTATCCTGACGTGATGGTAACGTGCGATGAACGGGACAAATCATCTCAATCTTTTAAAAGATATCCTTGTTTAATTGTCGAGGTTTTGTCAAATGGTACTGAAGGATTCGATCGGGGCGATAAGTTTGCTGACTATCAAGAATTAGAAACGCTGCAAGAGTATGTGTTAATTAGCCAAAAACGTGAGCGGGTAGAGTGTTTTCGCCGTAATGCTGAAGGGTTGTGGGTTTTGTATTCCTATACTCAAGGCAGCGAAATTCACTTGGCTAGCGTAAATTTTCGCACAGGTATTGATGCTATCTATGAGGATGTAATTTTTACTAAGGAAGATTCAGAAGCAGAATTTGATGAACTGCGATATAGGGGATAAATGGAAAGTGCGATCGTACCTCGGTTCAGGAAGGGCGATCGCTTTTGATATATTTAAAATGCCAGCAAGAAAGCCCCGATTATTTGTAAGATATGGATGACATACTCAATAGACACTCCGAGTGGGCCCGCCAACGATCCGATCGCCGCCGCTATTTCAGGAACACCGGCACCTGAACTGATTAAAGCTATCAACTGGCTAAGAATTTCAATCACCGCCGGTACGTTAGCAACCAAGCCAAACAGAGCGGCAACATAAACAGCTCCCACCTGGAGAGCTTCGAGTAGTGCTGTTAGCTGCGCGATCGCGTCTGGGCCTTGAGTGTGAATATAATCTAAAATTTGTGTGATTGCTGCTACCAGTGCATCCATCTTTCTTTCCTTTTAGGGTCAAATACTTACGATAAATCAATACTGTTAGTCAACTAGCTGAAAAAGCAGTTCAAAAAATAGTCTGATTATTTCAAACCAGCTCAAATCATTTCTCATCTTGGTTCCTACATTATTCAGCTTTTCAATATGTTAGATAAAATCAAGATTTTAAATAACCAGCCACTCAAAAGTAACATGACTGAAACTGCAAAAGCAGCAGCATTTTCTGGAATTCCAGAAATCTTGTGGCAGCCAGTGTAAATCATTAAAATTGTGTAGGTTATAGCCACAACCATAACTATAACAATAATTTCCACATTCGTTATTCCTAAAAGACTACTGATTAATAGCAATAATGACGCAGGAACTAAAGCGACACCAGCAATGAATATATCCCCTTGAAAGCTACCATATCCCCGAAATAGTTTGCGCGTCAAAAAACTAGCCCCTGCTATACTCAAAAAATTAGCAGCGCTGGCAAGTATCAAATTAAATAATGAGCTATTGCTCGAAAATTGTGTTAAAAATTTTTGGCACGCGAATACAAAGCAAACTACATATGCTATTCCAAAAGCAATTCCAACTCCTAAAGCACGTTCCTTGCCTAACCCTTCAAAAAAAACTGGAAGACCGCCAACAGGATTAATTAGAAAGATTTTTAATCCTTGAATAGCGTCATTAAGAGTGGATTTAACTTTGCTGGCGACTTCACTAGCCACTTCATTTGGATTTTCTTTTTCGTTCATAATTAATTATTGATGGAAGTATTTCTTTGTTATATTTTGTTGCAAAAAAGCAATAAAATATATTTTTGACTCTTACAGCTATATTATGGAAAGCCAGTTAATTTATTAACTTTTACCAGTAATCTTTCTCACAATTTTTCTATGCTTATCAATGACATCAGCAACCTCTTTGACTGTCTCCTTTTGTTCTTGCGACAGGGGACATTTTAGCTTAGGTTCTCTTTTTGGTTGGTCAGCCATGAGCTTAATACTCTAATGTTGTGCTATAGTTCATTAGCGGAAAAATATCGCTTATCTTTGGATAATATCATTATATTTATAGTGATGTCCAGTCATACAACGTCAGAAAATGTAAGTTGTTTTACCTGACGCTCACTGTCAAAAAAAGTCAAATGTTGCCATCCATGTCATAAAATGTCATAAAATAGCAGGTATAATAAGCCAAACCCCTAAACTTAAGTCACCGATGGACGTTAAAGAAGTCTTGAGATTTGCCGATGACCTGGTTTTCGCTAAGACGGGAGAACATTTGGAGGATCTGCAAGAAGCTATCCTGGGTGGTGTATGGGAAGGTCAAAAATACTCTCAAATCGCAGAAGTATCGCATTGTAGCGAAGGTCACATCAGGAATGTAGCTTCAAAATTATGGAAGCGTTTATCAAATGTCTTAGGTGAAGAAGTTACTCCCTCGAATTTACGATCGACACTTGAGAGACGACAATTATTCATCATTTCATCAAATTCGGGAAACGATTTTTTTATTGGTAATGTCAATGTCTGTAAGGATAGTCAATTTTCAGAATATCCACAAAAGCGATCGCCCTCAACCCCGACCTCAGACACATCCCAACCCCAAACCAGACTAGACTTAGCAGACGCACCTCATATTTCATTATTGTGCGATCGCACATCCGAACTCGCCACCCTCGAAAAATCCATCGTCCAAGAAAAGTGCAACCTCGCAGCAATATCAGGACTCAGTGGCATTGGCAAAAGCGCACTTTCCCTCCACCTCATCCAAAAAATTCAGCATAACTTTGAATACGTCATCTGGCGAAGTCTCCGCCACTCCCCACCCTTAGAAACAACCCTAAAAAATCTCCTAGAATTTCTTTTAAATAAACCCGAAATCGAACTCCCTAGCAGCATCCCCGATCGACTTTCCCTGTTAATGGAATTTCTGCGAAAAAACCGCAGTCTCATTATCCTCGACGACGTGCAAACGATTCTCAGCAGCGGACAATTAGCAGGAAATTACCGCCCCGAATGCGAAAATTACAGCATCCTCTTCAGACAAATCGGAGAAACCACCCACAACAGTTGCTTAATCCTCAACAGTTGGGAACCACCCAGAGAAATTACCGCCTTAAAAGGTGAAAATTCACCAGTTCGCACCTTGCAACTCAAAGGTATAGGTACAGCAGCAGCCGAAATTTTCCGACAAAAAAGTTTACTCAATCCCGAAACATGGGAAAACTTAATTAACACCTACCGAGGCAATCCATTGTGGTTAAAAATAATCGCCACCACTATTCAAGAAATATTCCGAGGTAGGGTTGCAGAATTTTTAAAATATGATATGCTATTCTTAGGGGAAGAATTGGCAGCAACATTGCACCCGCAGATAAATCGTTTGTCAGAATTAGAAAAAAAACTAATCTGCCGCCTCAGCCGCGAAGCAAATTCAGTTTCAATAGAGCAATTGCTACAAGATGCCGATTTATCGCCCTCCGAGTTATTCAACGGGCTGCAATCTTTGGGGAGGCGATCGCTCGTTGAAATAGAAGAACAGGAGAATGAAACGCTATTCAGCGTTTGTCCTGTGGTGAGACAATATGTGCTCTCAAATCCAGTTGGTTGATACTTTCCGACAGTCCGACAGTCCGGCAGTCCGGGAGTCCGACAGCCCGACAGTCCGACAGCCCGACAGTCCGGCAGGGGTTGAAACCCCTGCCTCAAAG
>NZ_JAUBVD010000020.1:0-57974 GCF_036705675.1 Microcoleus sp. AT8-A3 | reverse complement strand
CTAAAGTCGGTTAAAACCGACTACAGAGTGTAATGAAAACGCAATTAATTGTAGTCCTCTTTTAGAGGACTTTCGCTATGAGACAGGGGTTTTCAACCCCTGTCGGACTCGAAGTCAAACGAGAGATTCGATCGCAAATATGAATACTGCTGAACCTTCATTAACTAAAACCGAATGTTGATACTTTTCGACAGTCCGACAGTCCGGCAGGGGTTTAAACCCCTGCCTCAAAGCTAAAGTCGGTTAAAACCGACTACAGAGTGTAATGAAAACGCAATTAATTGTAGTCCTCTTTTAGAGGACTTTCGCTGTGAGACAGGGGTTTTCAACCCCTGTCGGACTGGAAGTCAAACGAGAGATTCGATCGCAAATATGAACACTGCTGAACCTGCATTAACTAAAACTGAATTAAGAAAATCGCTCCTCCACACCCGCAAATCCCTATCAGGACAAGAATGGACACAAAAGAGCACGAGCCTCTGCAATCATCTGCAAAACTCGCCCCTATTCACCCAAGCAAAAACAATCCTCGCCTACTTCAGTTGTCGCCAAGAACCAGATTTAAGTCCCCTATTTGTAACTCCCCGCAAATGGGGATTTCCCCGCTGTGTCGGCAAAGAGCTATCCTGGCACATCTGGCAGCCCGGAGATGCTTTACATACTGGAGCTTATGGCATACTCGAACCCCTGCCGGATGCTCCTAAAATAGACCATTCAGAAGTAGATTTAATGCTCGTACCCGCAGTAGGCTGCGATGTTCGCGGCTATCGCTTGGGCTACGGCGGCGGCTATTACGATCGAATGCTCAGTTTAGCTGAGTGGGAATCAAAAGTTACGATCGGCATTATCTTTGAATTTGCCTCGATCCCCCAGCTACCAGTTGACTCCTGGGACAAACCGCTGTACGGAATTTGCACGGAAAGCGATTTGACAATCGTAGACCAAAAATCTTAAACGGGCCTAAACAAATTAATTTTCCGCAATTATGCCTATATCCTCTTAATCTAGAATCTAGAATCTAAAATCTAAAATCTAAAATCTAAAATAGTATGGCTCAGCGCTACGTTCGAGTAAAAACAACACAAGGACACATCCATTACGGTTTACTGCAACTCAGTCACAGCGTTCAAGTATTTGATGCACCGCCTTGGTTACAAGGACAACCAACCGATTTGGAACTTTCACCAGATACTTACCAAATTCTCGCCCCGTGCTCTCCCTCAAAAATTGTAGCCGTAGGCAAAAATTATGTCGATCACGCCGCCGAGATGGGAACCCCAGTACCTGCTGAACCCCTGCTGTTTTTCAAGCCTCCGAGTGCTGTCATCCCCGCAGGTGGAGCGATTCGTTATCCGCAGCAGTCGGAAAGGGTAGACTACGAGGGAGAATTGGCCCTGGTAATTGGCGAACATTGTACCAACTGCACTCCCGAACAAGCACACAGCAAAATTTGGGGCTATACCATCGCCAATGACGTAACAGCCAGAGATTTGCAAAAGCGGGACAACCAGTGGGCCAGGGCCAAAGGGTTCGATACATTTTGTCCCTTGGGGCCTTGGATTGTCCGCGAACTGAGTCCGGCAGCACAGTTGCAGACTTTTGTCAATGACAGCGAGCGACCGGTACAGTCATCCCAGATCGATCGCATGGTATTTTCCCCAGACTTTCTCGTCTCCTACATCAGTCAAATTATGACCCTAATTCCCGGCGATGTGATACTGACGGGAACGCCGCAAGGAGTAGGGCCGCTACAAATAGGCGATCGAGTCCGCATCGAAATTGAAGGCATCGGCAGTCTTGAAAATACAGTAGTTGTTAGTCATTAGTCATCAGTCATCAGTCATATCATGTCCGGTCGCTTCCCTCCGCTTCGCTTCGCCCCAAATCAGGTAGGGGCGGGTTCACCCACAATATCTGCCAATAATTGACAATCTCAAAAACCCGCCCGGCCGGGATATTATCGTCAATCGATCGGACATGATATCATTAGTTATTAATTAGGTAAGTGCAAAAACAACAATGTCTTTTAGGAGCTTCTAGGGCCGTGTTTAGCGATGATTTGCGCCCTGGAAAGAGTTAACCATTTCACGCACGCGCCCTCTCCCTACTAATGACCAATGACCAATGACCAATGACTGATTTATCGTACCTGCATATAAACAGCATCCGAAAGCGGAGGAATCTCTGCATAGCGTCCCAAAAGCGACTGCACGACTGCATAGACAAATGCAGCAAAAGCGCCCAAAAACACCATGTTATACAGAGTTTCCGCAATAAATGCGACTTGTAAGCCGTTAGAAAAAATCGGCAAAACCAGACCGCACAGCATCAAAACAATGTCTAAAAGAATCGCCTGCATCGCATTAAAACGAATGAAGTGACTGATGTTTTCGTTTCTAACTACTCCTAAATACAGAGCAAAGAAAATAACCAAGCTAGCAAAGGGCAAACTATAAATTTGCATCAAAGGAGCTAGCGGTATCAACAACAGTTGCAGCACAGGAAACTGTGTAAACAGAAACCTGCCAAAGGCCAGCCCGTCAACCAACGGGAGCAAATAAGGCAAAGAAGCAAAAATCCGGTCTGTAACAGTTGTAGACCCGCGCCAAGTCATAATGAACTCTCCTGAGTCGATCGGTGAACTATTAATTCCATTAAACTCAGGATAACGCAGCAGCAGGGTTTGTGTTTCGACTCTGCCGGAACTTGCTTTTCACTCAGCAGGGAGCAGCCCCAACTACCAGATGCAGGCTTTTTTATTTAATATTAGCGATCGTGAAGCCCATTTGACACTCGTACCGATCGGGCAAATTTTCCGTAGGTTTAGCAACTGGATGTCCACAGCGAAGCTCTCCACCACTCCAGCGCGGTTGGCCAGTGCGATCGGCCAGCAAACAACTTTGGCAAACACACTGAGGGGCAAGCATCTGATTTTCCATTAAAATGACTAACATTTGATACCTCCGGCAGGTTTCACACCAGTAATTTCATTGTATGTCAGGAGTTGGGGACAAACCGCTTAACCTGAACACAACGTAATATTTATGTCAATGGTGCGAAATCCGTAGTACGGTATAAGATCCCCAATTCCCAATCCCAAAATTGTCAAGAGGTTGATTATTGTGACGGACACTAACTTAGAATTCCTTTCCAAAACCGATCCGCTCATTGCCGATTTAATCGGGCAAGAGCTCCAGCGGCAGCGAGACCACCTAGAACTCATCGCCAGCGAAAACTTTACCTCCGCAGCAGTAATGGCCGCTCAAGGCTCAGTGCTGACCAATAAATACGCCGAAGGACTGCCAGCAAAACGGTATTACGGCGGCTGCGAATTTATTGACGGCATCGAGCAAATCGCGATCGATCGCGCCAAACAGCTATTTGGAGCCGCTCACGCCAACGTCCAGCCCCACTCCGGCGCTCAAGCCAACTTTGCAGTATTTTTGAGCTTGCTGGAACCCGGAGACGGAATAATGGGCATGGATTTGTCCCACGGCGGACACTTGACCCACGGTTCGCCGGTCAACGTATCCGGCAAATGGTTCAAAGCTTATCACTACGGCGTCAGCCAAGAAACAGAACAGCTCGACTACGACGAAATTTTGGCACTGGCCAAAGAAAACCGACCGAAATTGCTAATTTGCGGCTATTCAGCATATTCGCGAATTATCGACTTTGAGAAGTTTAGAGCGATCGCCGACGAAATCGGAGCCTACCTGCTCGCCGACATCGCTCACATCGCCGGGTTAGTCGCCACAGGACACCACCCCAACCCCCTCCCCCACTGTCACGCAGTCACCACCACTACTCACAAAACCCTGCGCGGCCCCCGTGGTGGCTTGATTATGACCAATGACCCGGAATTAGGTAAAAAGTTTGACAAAGCAGTTTTCCCCGGCACTCAAGGTGGGCCATTAGAACACGTCATTGCGGGCAAAGCAGTAGCTTTCGGCGAAGCATTAAAGCCTGAATTTAAAACTTATTCCGGTCAAGTAATTGAAAATGCGCGCGCTTTAGCGACACAGTTGCAGCAGCGGGGTTTAAAACTCGTTTCCGGCGGCACGGACAATCACTTAATGCTAGTTGATTTGCGATCGGTAAACATGACAGGCAAGCTAGCGGACCAATTAGTCAGCGGTGTGAATATTACTGCTAATAAAAATACCGTGCCTTTCGATCCGGCATCGCCCTTTGTCACCAGCGGTTTGAGACTCGGTTCGCCGGCGATGACCACCAGGGGAATGGGAACTGCAGAATTTACCGAGATTGGCAATATTATTGCCGATCGCCTGCTAAATCCCGATGATGAAAGCGTTGCAGCCGACTGCTTGCGTCGAGTAGCAGCACTGTGCGATCGCTTCCCCTTATATCCCCACTTGTACTTGAAAGTGCCGGCATTAGCTTAATTTTCCTGATCTGCAACGGGAAATTGGTAGTTGGAAGTGTACGGGTAAAAGGGTTAGTCGATTTTAGATTTTAGATTTTAGATTTTAGATTTCTTCTCGCATTGAATCTGGGGGATTGAACTAGCATCTTAAATTTTGGGATCGACCATCGATTGTATCGGGGGCTTGTAACCGCTTTGGGGCGGATATAAAGAGCAGGAAAAGATTGAGAGTTGCCGGTAGCGATATTGACAAGCGGTTTTCACCAAAAATATCGATCGCCAATACGGTTTTTAGTAAAGATATTTGTCGGGCGGGGCTGGTTTGACTAACGGTATTTGTCGGTTGCGAAAGATACCGTTCAACTGGGCCCGCTCGCCAAATATCGACTTTTTTGCTCGCGAAAAAGTCGATATTTCAAATCGTTAATTCGAGAGTTAGAAATGAAAAACCTGACAATTCGTCCTCCTGCAACTGCCATTGCGGCAAATCTCCGACTCCCAAACCCCCAGTCGCTCTTCAAGATGTTTCCTTGTTATAAGCCATCTGAAATGTAGTAGACTCTGCCTGACAGACTAATTGCCCCGCACTATTTAAAATTGATTTCAGATGCCGTACCAGTATCTGTACCACATACTCGCTTTCCTGGTTTCTGCGATCGTCGTCCTCTGGAGTACACCAATAGTCAAAAAAATTGGTCTCAAAAGCGGGCGAGTCGATCGGCCAGGCGAGCGAAAAGTCCACAAGCGCCCAATGGTGCGCTTGGGAGGAGTGTCCATCTTTCTCGGCACTATCACTGCCCTCTTATTTGTCTGGATCTCAGGAGGCTTCCTCGATGCTAACGGACAAGTTCTCAATCCCAAAGACGAATACGAAATTTGGGGAGTCACCCTCGGCGGCATCGGATTCTTCCTCATCGGTTTAGCAGACGACCTATTTTCGCTCTCGGCCTTAAAACGCTTGCTCATGCAAATTGGCGTATCCAGCATCGTTTGGTACGCGGGCGTACAGATTGAGTTTCTGACAGTTCCCTCCTTGGGACTGACTAATATTGGCTGGCTGAGCTTGCCAATTACCGTGATTTGGCTCGTCGGCATGGCGAATGCCATCAACTGGATTGACGGTTTGGACGGTTTAGCAGCCGGAGTTTCAGGGATTGCAGCCGTTGTGATGCTGATTGTCAGTTTGGCGATGCAGCAACCAGCGGCGGCCCTGATTGCAGCGGCTTTAGCTGGCGGGACATTGGGGTTTCTGCGCTACAACTTCAATCCGGCTCAAATCTTTATGGGAGATGGCGGGGCTTATTTTATCGGGTTTACTCTCGCTGGAGTGGGAGTAATTGGGTTGGTTAAAACTACGGCTGTTACTTCTGTGTTGCTGCCCTATTTAATTTTAGCTGTACCGATTTTAGATATGTCGGCGGTGATTCTCGATCGACTTCGCAACGGCAAGTCACCGTTTATTGCTGACAAGCGCCATCTCCACCACCGACTTCTAGAAGCCGGACTCTCCCATCGATTTGCGGTTTTATTTATTTACTCACTGACACTGTGGGTGGGAAGTTTAGCCCTAGCTTTTTCGCTTCCGAGCGGCGTAATTTACGCTATGGGTGCAACAAGTTTGCTGGGATATGCTAGCTGGAAAGTTTGGAGACACGCTAGGTGAAGGAAGAAGGAAGAAGGAAGAAGGAAGAAGGAAGAAAAATAATTTCTAATGCCAAATGCCTAATTCCCAATGCCCTGCGCGGGCCAATGCCCAATGCCCCATGCCCCATGCCCCATGCCCAATTCCCCATGCCCAATTCCCCAATCCAATGCCCCATGCCCAATGCCCAATGCCCAATTCCCCAATCCAAAATCCAAAATCTAAAATCTAAAATCGAATAATGGTTGCTGAAATTATTTGTGTTGGCACTGAATTGCTGTTAGGCGATATTCTTAATAGCAATGCCCAGTTTTTAGCCAAAGAATTAGCGAGTCTGGGAATACCTCACTACTATCAAACAGTGGTGGGGGACAATCCAGAACGTATCAAACAAGTGTTAGAAATCGCCGTCAGTCGATCGCAGCTTTTGCTCTTCACCGGCGGTCTGGGCCCCACACCAGACGACCTGACAGTGGAAACCATCGCCGATTTTTTTGGGGTTCCCTTAATAGAAAAGCCGGAAATTATCGCCGATATCGAATACAAATATGCCCAGCGGGGACGCACCATGAGTCCCAGCAATCGCAAGCAAGCTTTAATTCCAGAAACTGCGGATATTCTGCCGAACCGCAGCGGTTCTGCACCGGGCATTATTTGGCAACCGGTTTCTGACGTGACAGTAATGACATTTCCCGGCGTACCGGCGGAAATGCACTTGATGTGGCAAGAAACCGCCGTTCCTTACCTGCAAAATAACGGCTGGTGCAGCGCCACTATTTACAGCCGCACATTGAAATTTTGGGGGATTTCTGAGTCAGCATTGGCGGAAAAAGTAGATAGTTTTTTGAATTTAACTAATCCTACTGTGGCTCCCTACGCCAATCACGGCGAAGTCAAACTGCGGATTTCGGCCCGCGCAAACGAGAAAGTTGCTGCGAAAAACTTGATTGAGCCGATCGAACAACAATTGCGGCAAATTGCCGGCTTAGACTGTTACGGTGCTGATAGCGATACCCTCGCTTCGACTGTGGGCCAATTGTTGCTGGATGCGGGGCAAACTCTCAGCGTGGCTGAATCCTGCACGGGAGGAGGATTGGGGGCGATGCTGACAGGTGTTCCCGGCAGTTCGAGCTACTTTTTAGGCGGGATTATTTCTTACGACAATCGGATTAAGGAAGGATTATTAGGTGTTAATCCCCAAGATTTAGCCGAATTGGGGGCAGTCAGCCACCAAGTGGCAAAACAAATGGCTGCGGGAGTTCGCGCCAGCCTCAATACCAATTGGGGGTTGAGCATTACAGGCATCGCCGGGCCAGGAGGCGGCACCGACGGTAAACCTGTCGGACTGGTTTATGTCGGTTTAGCGGGGCCCGACGGATCCGCAGAAAGTTTTGAATACCGTTTTGGCGATGCCAGAGGCCGCGAGTGGATTCGGAATTTGAGTAGCTGTACGGCGCTCGATCGACTCCGGCGTACATTATTGTTGGCAAAAGTGTAGAAAAAATCCTACGATTGGTCAATTGTCAACAGTCAACCGTAAGCTTAAGCTTTATTTAACACTCTCTACTCCGATATAATTCGGCAATTTTCCTTTTGCCTCTTGATTATCTGTAAAGATTCGTTATGATAATAAGATAGGACTGATTGGCCAAGATACTGAATCTCTCCATTGCTGAAAATAACCAGCAAGCGAGAAAGCAAGTTTGACCTTTGGTTTCAAAGTCGTGCTTGCTTATTTTCAGATATTTAGCCGTCGGTTTAGCAATCTAGACTATAAAAAAAGGAGCTATCCGTTCAATGGAAGACATTGAAAAGGTGCTGGAACAAATTAAAGAATGGGTTCGCAAGCTGATAGAAGGATTGCTGAATCCTGAAGCTCAACCGGAACTAGAACCGATTCGTATTCCTGTCAACCAACCGAGGAATCGCAGGTAGTCGGGACTGAATTAGAAGTTTGATGTTTAAGGTTTGACCTTTGAGGTGGTTGACTGGTTTTAAATACCATGTCAAAACTCTCTTAAATTTTGTTGCGCGGGAAATTTTAAAATTGTTAAATATCCTGGTACTTCACGGCCCTAATCTGAATCTATTGGGTCAGCGAGAACCTGGAGTTTATGGTTCTGCGACTTTAAATGATATCAACAAGTTGCTAGAACGAGAAGCGCAAGCCCTCCAGGTGCAAGTCTCAATTCAGCAGTCGAATCATGAAGGGGTATTGGTGGATGCAATTCACTCGATGTTAGGGCAGCACCAAGGCTTATTGATTAATGCTGGAGCTTATACTCATACGAGTGTGGCAATTAGAGACGCGATCGCCGCGGTGAATATCCCGGCGGTAGAAGTTCATCTGAGCAATATTTACCGGCGGGAAGCTTTTCGGCACCACTCCTTTATCGCAGCGGTGGCGATCGGGCAAATCAGCGGTTTTGGCTCAGAAAGTTATCGGCTGGGGCTGCAAGCTCTAGTGAGTTACGTGATTAAAAATTAAAAATTTACCGATGGTAGCGATCGGATGAGGGCAGGTTTTAGATGGAAAACCAGCCCTTATATGTTTGGGTTGAATTCAAATTAATCACAAGAGTTAGGCAAAGAAGCAAACCAGGAAGAACTCTAAATTACCAATTACCAATTACCAATTACCAAAGAACGGGGTTTAAAGCCCCGTCCTTATAGGACGGTTTTAATTTCTTAATTGTCCTAATTTTCTCAGATGTTGTGGTATAGTATAATAAGAATAACACAGGAGAGAGAGGCATGAAAGCGCGGTATCGATACAGATTATCTCCTAGTACGGAACAAAAAATTAGCTTAGCTAAATTGTTTGGTTGTACTAGAGTAGTCTGGAATGATGCCCTAAGAATTTGCAAAAACTCTGCCAAAAAACCTAGCTGTGCAGACCTGCAAAAAATTGTAATAACTCAGGCAAAAAAGACTGAGGAGAGAGCATGGTTGGGAGAAGTGTCGGCGATTTGCCTCCAACAATCTGTCTCTGATTTGGAAACAGCTTTTAAGAATTTCTTGGATTCTTGTAAAGGAAAACGTAACGGAAAAAAAGTCGGCTATCCAAAGTTCAAAAAAAAGACAAACAGCCAATCCGCCAAACTAACCAAAAACGGTTTTTCGTTGAGGGATGATTATGTTTACCTTGCAAAGATTGGCAGAGTTAAGCTGATTTGGTCTAGGGAATTGCCAGACCATCCAAGCTCTTTAACTATAATCAAGGATTGTGCAGATCGGTATTTCATCAGCTTTGTAGTAGAGGATGATCCCGAAGAAGTCGAAGCTAAGAACCACAGCGTCGGCATTGATTTGGGCATTAAAACCTTCGCTGTAATGAGTGACGGGACTAAAGCTGTAAGCCCTGACTACAAAGTGTTAGATCGCAAAATTCGCAGATTACAGCGTAAACTTTCCCGTCAAAAACTCGACTCTAAACGGCGGAATAAAACCCGACTGCAAATAGCTAGACTGCACAACCGAATTGCTGACACTAGAAAAGATTTTTTGCACAAACTATCAACTAACTTGGCTAAGGATAATCAACTTGTCATTTTAGAAGATTTGAATGTAGCAGGAATGGTAAAAAATAGGAAGCTATCAAGGGCAATTAGTCAGCAAGGTTGGGGTGAGTTTAGGGCTTTGTGCGATGGAAAATGTGGGAAGTATGGCAGAGAGTTCAAAGTAATTAGTCGCTGGGAACCTACCAGCCAAGTTTGCTCAGATTGCGGGTTTAAGTGGGGGAAAATAGACCTCTCTGTGCGTTATATACTCTGCCTCAATTGCGGTACTAACCAAGACAGAGATGAGAACGCCGCCAAAAATATAAATAAAGTCGGGATAGGGCATTGCCACGACTCTAAATGAACATGGAGACGCTCGTAAAACTACTTCGGTAGTATCGGTCAATGAAGTGTTAAGAATCCCCGCGCTTTTAAGCCGGGGAGTATGTCAATAACAACTTGAGTTAAATTCAAATGCGGCATTCCCTGTTGAGCAAGTTTCAAGGAACCATCCTGGGGGCAGTTTTAGGAGACTCTCTAGGCCTGCAATACCAGAGGCAACTCGTCGGTATTCCCCCCCAAACAGAAGACTTGCAGCCGATTTTACAACTGACGAAACACCAACAATTGACCGTAAGTGGCGCAACATTGGCGTTGAATTCTGTCAACAGTAAAATCCCAAGTGGCAAAGACTCATCCGCATCCGGGACACTTGCGGTAGCGTGTGCTCAAAGTTTAATTCGGTGTAGGGGTTTAAATTTAAAAGATTGGCGCGATACTTGGGAAGCATTTGCCAAGTCGGAAATCTACCATCCCCGCAACAGTGAGTTTCCAACCTTACTTAACCCTGGTGAAGCTGCCCTTGCTGCGCTGCCATCGGCGATGTTTTTTCACGAAAATAAAGCCAAATTGCGAGAAAAAATCATGCTGGCGATAGAGGTTTGGCACAACGAAAACCCGCCAGAATGGGAAACAGCAATTTTAGCAGTAGCATATACGATCGCCCGCTCTCTCAAAGAAAGACTTGACCCCGCGACGGCGATCGAGCAAACACTTGCCTACCTGAAAACAGAGAATGCCTTAACAGAGCTGCTGCTGCAAGTGCAAATACTACTAGAAAAGGGAGCCGATTTAGAAACAGCCGCCACTTATCTGTGCAAAAGCGCCACAGCTTTGCGAGAAAGACAGGGCGAAGGTGAAAAAAAATTACAAACCGAGTCAATTGTCAACCCAGGAAATTTCATTCCCATTGCCTTAGCTTTCTACTGCTTTTTGAACACCCCAGAAGACTTGCGCTTGTCAGTGGTGCGTGCTGCCCGCTGTGGTATAGCCGGACAAATAACCTGCGCTTTGACGGGAGCTTTGTCTGGAGCGTATAACGGCGTTGCTGCGATTCCTGTAGAATGGCGACAGGTATCTTCGGCTCAGGTTAATTCGCAGCAGCTAGCCGAGGGCCGAGAACCTTTGCTCTGGGGAACTGGCAGCGATGTAAAAATTGTAGAGTTAGCAAATAACCTGTTTGCTGTTTGGGCAGGCGTTTACAGGCCCGATGCCGGAGTCGATTCTGCTGTGCTAGCCCGATCGGTGGCTGCACCTTATGTCATTAGACCTCGTAAAATATAAAGGTTAAAGCTTTTAACAGTAAGGGGAAACCAGCAACTAACAAGTCAAAAGCCAAAGTGGAAGGAGAGCGCCAATTAAAGATTAAAAAGTGAAAAATTAAATCGGACGCGCCTGCCCCACAAAACCGGGTTTCAACGAGAATATGGGTAGTTCGGATAAAATCAATCAAGATGCATAGTCAGAAATTCTGACAAAGCTGCTGGATAACAGTGATATATCTTCGACACAAATGAATACGCTCTCCTCATTGATGCGACAGATTGAGCAGCTAGGGGCTGCGCGCTCACTGCGCCAACACATTGCTAAAGTGCAAAATGGCAGCAAAGCAGATACCTCACGCGCTGGCGGGCCTCTCCTGAGCCGTTTGTCGCGCCAGAAATGGCTTCTTCCCGAGACTTTTACTACTAAATTTACAAGTAAAACCTCCAAATCAAGCCTCAAAAATCAAGCTCGTTCCCCTATGTTGGCGCTGATAGCGGTAGTTTCCCTAAGCAGCACTCTGGGCCACCGCTTCTACAACCAGCCGAAACTGGATGTGGGGACGAAAGCTCCTCAGACGATTAAGGCTCCTGCTACTGCTAGCGTCCCGGATTACAAAACTACTGAAGAACAGCGGAAAGCAGCGCGGATAGGGGCTGTAGCTATATTAATGCTGGATTCGGCGGTCGATCGACAAATTTATCAAGAATTGCAACAATTTTTGCAGCATGGGAGCGATCTACGGGAGGCGGTAGGCCCGTTTCCGTTTGCGAGTACCTCGGCCCTCTCACTTGCTGTTCAGGTTTACTTGCGGAGCTGTCCTGAGTGGGAGTGGCGCTGGATTTTGGCGCAAGCGGGTGACAAAAGTGCAACTTCCGAGCGATTGAGTTTGGATTCCCCGGCAATTGCTGCGGCAACAGATAACAAGTCTCAGCAAGATGCTATCGCTCAACTGCAAGCTTACAGCCGATCGGTCCGGGCAGCAGAATTTCAAAGCCTGACAGACAGTATTTCCTCTGCTCGCGAGCGCTATCTCAATGCTGTGGAGGCGCTGGGAAAACCGTCGGTTTTGGGGCTGCCCCAGATTTACGATACTTCGCTGTTTGATTTGTCCGAAGCAGCTTGGCAGAAAACCCAAACCGGTATGAGTCGGGCGGCAAAAAGAATGGTGGCTCAAGGTATCCCGCAGGGGTTGCCCAAAGAGATTTTACAAGAAGCCGTGAACCTGCAAGTGGCTGATGAAGTGCCGTTAGAGTCCCAAGGTTTGGCGGTGGAGGGTTTAACAGCGATTTTGCAGCCAAATCTGGTGAGAGATCGGGAGGAAACCAAACAGCTAGCTGAATTAGCGGCGCAAAAGGTGAAACCGGTGATGATCGCAGTAGATCGGGGCGAGATAATTGTTGCACAAGGACAAGAGATATCGCAGCAAGATTTCGTGTTGCTGGACTATTTTGGTTTGAGCCGGCGGGGGGTGAATTGGCTGGGGCTGACGGGTTTTGTTTGTTTAGTCGCGGGGGCAATTGCGATCGTACTGCTGGTGGAAAGGCACTACCGCTTGCGCCGCAGAGATCATTTGCTATTGCTGCTGCTGACTTTGAGCGCGCCAGTGCTGGTGAGTTTGGGGCTGCCTTGGACGAGTTTGCCCGCGATCGGGATTTTAGCGGGCGGCTTCTACGGTTCGGCGGTGGGAGTCACTGTGGTGGGGCTGCTGTCGGCGCTGCTGCCCATTGGCTTAAATGTGGACTTGATTCATTTGGTGGCTAGCGGGGCGGGCGGATTGCTGGGCGCTTTTATGGCCGGGCGGCTGCGATCGCGCGAGGAATTGGCTCTTTTGGGCGTAGCTGTCGGCTTGGCTCAGGGCAGCGTTTATCTGGTGGGGACTTTGATTGCCAGCGCGGCTGCCGGTGCAATTTGGTACGTCGTACTCGGTACGGTGGGCGCGCAAAGTTTGGCCGGTTTGGCTTGGAGCGTTGTGGCGATCGGCATCAGCCCTTATTTGGAACACGTTTTTGACTTGATTACGCCGATCCGGCTGGCGGAACTTGCCAATCCCAACCGCCCGCTGTTGAAGAGGTTGGCTGCCGAGGCTCCTGGGACTTTTCAGCACACGCTGTTTGTGGCGAGTTTGGCAGAGGCTGCGGCCCGAGAACTCGGCTGCAATGTTGAGCTGGTTAGGACTGGGACATTATACCACGATATTGGAAAAATGCACGACCCGCTGGGATTTTGTGAAAATCAAATGGGCGGGGCCAACAAGCACGATGAAATTAATGACCCTTGGGCGAGCGCGGAGATTATTAAAAAGCACGTTACCGAGGGTTTGGTGATGGCGCGAAAGCATCGATTGCCGAAGGCAATTCAGGCGTTTATTCCCGAACACCAAGGTAAAATGTTAATTGCTTACTTCTACCACCAGGCGCAGCAAATTGCTGCCAAAGAAATAGAAGATTTAAAGCTTGTTTTGCCAGATGCGGATAATTCAAAGTTAACAATCGCAAGTCGCCAAGTGAGGGAGGAGGATTTTCGCTACGATGGGCCGATTCCGCAGTCGCGGGAAACCGGGATTTTGATGCTGGCGGATTCTTGCGAGGCTGCTTTGCGATCGCTCAAGGATGCTACTCATGAAGAGGCTTTGAATATGGTTAATAAGATTTTGAGGGCTCGCTGGCAGGATAATCAGTTGATTGATTCGGATTTAACGCGGGAGGATATGTCTCTAATTGCGGAGATTTTTGTGCGAGTTTGGGAACAGTTCAATCACAAGCGGATTGCTTACCCTAGTGCAGTTTTTACTCCCAGGTAGGCG
This sequence comes from Microcoleus sp. AT8-A3, assembly GCF_036705675.1. NCBI lineage: Bacteria > Bacillati > Cyanobacteriota > Cyanophyceae > Oscillatoriales > Microcoleaceae > Microcoleus > Microcoleus sp. AT8-A3. The sequence goes on along the minus strand of NZ_JAUBVD010000020.1, from coordinate 44,037 downwards.
AAAATTTTTAGTTAGGAAAAATCAGTTCGCATTTCAGTTGTGAATGAGATTTTATTGCGGTTTGCGGGGCAAATCGCCATGCACTTCAGGATTGTCGCTGACAATTACCATAGTTTGTTTGATTCCTCAAAATTCCGAAGAGTCGATATCTCTTTCGCCGGCTAGGTGCGATCGCAATTTTTGCCAGTCTTGGGCATCGATCGCATTTGCAAATGCGATGATAGTATCTAGAACCCCAGCGCGGTCAACAATCCAGTGGATTTCTGGCCGTTCCTACATTACAAATAAATTTTGTGAGTTGTGAGTTCAAAAGATTTTAATTTTTAACCGCAGATGAACGCGGATTAACGCCGATTTTTTATGTTAATTTTATCCTTTGACTCCGGCGGCGGTTTCTGTTGGCACAATGTATTTTTGCAAGAGCAAAAATAGTCCTAAAACTGGAACAATAGACATAATAGAACCCGCCGCAACTAAACGCCAATCTAAGGAAAATGTTCCGGCTAAATTGGCTACCCCTAAAGGTAATGTGTAATATTCCGGCCTGTCTAAAACTAGCAGCGGCCACAGAAAGTCGCTCCAAGAACCGATAAATACGAAAATTCCTAGGGTGACTAAAGCTGGCTTAATTGCCGGAATCATGACGTGCCACCAAATGCCTAATTCGCTGCAGCCGTCGATGCGGGCTGCTTCTTCTAGTTCTTTGGGAACTGCTAGAAATGCTTGTCGCAATAAAAATATGCCGAAGGCTGAGGCTAGTCCGGGAAAGATTACGCCTAAATAACTATTTTTTAGTCCGAGTTGTACAGTCAATATGTATAGGGGAATCATGACTATTTGGAAGGGAATCATGATTGTGGAAACGATCGTGATTAAGATGGCTTCGCGGCCGCGAAAGTTGAGTCGGGCTAAGGGGTAAGCGGCGAGGGCGCAAAAGAGGACGTTGATGCTAACCGTGAGGCCAGCAATTAGGGTGCTGTTGAACAGGTAGCGGCCGAAGGGGTTGGTTTGCCAAACTTTGATGAAGTTTTCGAGGGTTGGCTGTTGTGGCCACAGTTGCGGGGGAAATTGAAAGATGTTTTCGTTGGGGGATTTGAGGGAGGTACTGAGCAGCCACAGCAAGGGAAATAGCATTAAAAGTGCGATCGCGCTCATGAGGCTGTACGTCCACAGGGTGCTCCACGGCGAGGGAGTGTTGTTTGGGGAATTTGGTTTTTTAGTTTTGAGATTGTTCATGGTTGGGATATGATAATAAGTCCTTGCTTCGTGAGAAGCCTTGTTGTCCATAAGGGGATTATTGCCATGAAACCGTTTATTTACGAAACTATGTACATTCTGCGCCCTGATTTGGGTGAAGAAATGACAGACCAGGCGATCGCTAAATATCAAACTATTTTGCGCGATCAAGGTGCTGAAAACATCGAAACTCAGCACCGCGGCAAGCGCCGTTTGGCTTACGAAATCGGCAAGCACCGGGACGGAGTATACGTTCAAATGAACTATACAGCTCCGGGCGCTGCAATTTTTACCCTGGAGCGCGCGATGCGTCTGAGCGAAGAAGTGATTCGCTATTTGACAATCAAGCAAGATGTGCCAGATGCACCGGAAGCGGAAGCTGAAGCTGAAGTCGCCGAGTAGCGATCGTGTCAATTTAACGTCTTATGTAGTACCCGTCTACTGTTTGACGATTAGGGCCGCTTATTCCTCGGCCCCGGCACGCCTTTCTTAAGGGCTACGCTGTACGCACAACTTGAAAAACTAACGTCAGAGCCTTTCGCTCCCCCTGGCATCCTCCTGAACAAGAGGCTAGGGGGAGCTCTGGAATTGTGGGTACAGCATAGTTTTTTAAGGGCGGGGCTTGATGTTAATTGAAATTATAGGTGAATGGGCGATTGTTTTTCTAGGGGAGGACGATCGCTCTTTTTTGTGGAGAGACTGCTGGGACTTAATCTATTTTTATCAACAAACAAAGCTCGCTTTTTGAGGATGGCGAGGGCGATTCACTTAGCCCAACTCTATTATCTAGTTGACTACAAAAAACTTGACTAGACTTGAGCATAACTGCTTAATCATTGTAAATCTAATTGTGATTCGCTACTTATTAAATTTACTGTTAACTAAGGCAAATTCTACTTTCTTGAGAGACAAAATTCTGCATCTATAACTTTGAACCAAACTATAAAGTTATTTTTGCCCTTGGCAATTAGGTAGCCGCTAAAATATGGCTCTTAGAACAGGAATATTGTCAAATTTTGCCAACTGCTGCTTGAGGTTGGGCCTGAATCCACCAGCCAAAGCTCGATCGCACTCCCTGCAACCTCGATCGAGATTCTCGCCCCATAGCCCAATTGTAAAGTTTTGTGACAATTTTAATTTGGTAGCTTTAGATACAGAATTGTCTGTTATAGTGATAGAAGAGAAGAAAAAACCAGCCCAACATTAATCTAAAGAATACGGAGGAACCGCATATGTCTACTGAAAATCAAGCTCGCTCTCTGATGATGCGCCACCACCAACTGGTGAAGAACCGCCAGCAATCCATGCTCAACCGCACCGCCACCGAAGTCGGGATGGAAGATACGCACTACTGGGGTCACATTCAAGGCAAACCGCAGCCCAGCTTTCAAGCCAGTTACGATCGCAGCAACGCCACTATGAGCTAGGGCAAACTCAATTTCGACAATTGTCTACGAAGTTATTACCTATAATTTGGAGAAATCAGTTATGTCCACTCAAGAACAAGCCCGCAACCTGATGATGCGCCATCAACACGTCGTCAAAAACCGTCAGGAATCCATGCTGAGCCGTGTGGCTGCTGAAGTTGGTTTAGATGCTGGTTCTCCAGCGAGTATCGATCGCAAATAACTCCTTTTTTCAACGGCGAGATAGTTTAATCGAGTTTGTTGTTGGCCAGCTAAAAATTAATAATGTTCATTACAAAACCGTCGCGACTTCTTCTTGAGTTCTAACTCTAGATTGGAAGCCGCGATTAGTTTTATGGGGAATGGGGAATGGGGAATGGGGAATGGGGAATGGGAAATTGGGTTCAAAAGAATCTAAAATCTAAAATCTAAAATCTAAAATCGTTTGACTGAGCGCTCACGCCGAAGTCTAAAATCTAAAATCTAAAATCTAAAATCTAAAATGGTATAATCCCCTTTCAGCAGATTGAAGGCTACTAGGGAGGTCATCATGTCGGACTGGAAAGAAATTGACGGCGGAGTTACAGCACCCAGAGGGTATAGAGCATCGGGAATTACAGCGGGTTTGAAGCCTTCAGGCTTGCCAGATTTAAGTTTAATTTTGTCAGAGGTAGACGCGATCGCCGCCGGAGTCTTCACAACCTCCACCGTCCGGGCCGCTTGTGTGGACTACTGCCGCCAGCGTTTGCAAGCTAAACCCAGCGCGAAAGCAATTTTGTGCAATGCGGGACAAGCTAATGCTGCTACTGGCGAACAAGGTTTGGCAGATGCCCTCGAAAGTGCCAAATTGTTGGGAGAAGCGCTGAATATTCCTCCAGAATCAATTCTTTTGGCCTCCACTGGCGTCATCGGACAGCGGATTAAAATGGAGCCGCTGAGGGCCGCAATTCCCCGATTAGTTGCTGAGGCATCGGAAACTGGTTCCGATGCGGCGGCTAAGGCTATTTGTACGACTGATTTAGTGCCGAAAACGATCGCCCTGGAAACAATGTTTGGCGATCGGCCCGTCCGCATCGGCGGCATTTGCAAAGGTTCGGGAATGATTCACCCGAATATGGCAACAATGCTGGCATTTGTAACTTGCGATGCAGCAGTGTCATCGCATTTGTGGCAAGAAATGGTGAGTCGGGCGGCTAACAGAAGTTTCAATCAAATTACTGTTGACGGCGATACCAGTACCAACGATTCGCTAATTGCTTTGGCAAACGGCCAATCCCGCACGCCCGCAATTACAGAAATGGGGGCAGATGCTGAAAAATTAGAAGCGATGCTGACAGAAGTTTGCGTGCATTTAGCAAAGGCGATCGCCCGTGACGGCGAAGGTGCAACTTGTTTGGTAGAAGTGCAAGTTAGTGGCGCGCTAGATGAAGTTTCTGCGAGTAAAATTGCCAAAACAATTGTCGGTTCTTCCTTGGTGAAAGCTGCTATTTTCGGACGCGATCCGAATTGGGGCAGAATTGCGGCGGCGGCTGGGCGCGCTGGTGTACCTTTCGATCAAGAGAATTTGCGGATTCAATTGGGGGATTTTTTGATGATGGAAAACGGACAACCTAAAGAGTTCGATCGCGCTGCAGCAAGTAATTATATGAAAGCGGCTGCGGAGGGGGAATATTTGAAGGCTGATACGGTTTTAATTCAGGTTAGTGTGGGGGATGGCAGCGGTTTTGCGAAAGCTTGGGGATGCGATTTGAGTTACGACTACGTGAAGATTAATGCGGAGTATACGACTTAAATAAGTCCAGGCGGTTACAAGTCCGGGCGGTTAGAAACCGCGCCTACACAAACAAAACCAGACGAGAGAAAGTTGAAGGCAAATTTCACACAATTTAAACTCAACTTCCCCCCACGGGGGGAAATTAAAAAATCTGAAACCTTTACTCACCGAGTTAATCTCAGCTTTTTTGCTCCTCATTTTAAAATCGCTGAAGCCCTTACCAAGATAAGCTTTTTAGGAGTTTAACAAAAGAGCGCTAAAAATATTATTCAGACTAAGTTTCAAGACTTTTTAAGCTTATTATTAATAAGTCTAATATCAAGTTTGAAAACACGCCCTAACCAAAACTATCGGAGACAAACACATAGCCGCCGCCGTATCCAACATTATCATCCACTAATATTAAGCCCTCGTTACCCTGCGGATCGCCACTCTGAGCAAGTCCATAATTCACCACGCGCAACAACCGCTGCGGCGTAAACGATTCCAATTCCACAAAATTGCCTGCATCCAGCCATGCTAGTTCTTCTGCTGTTAAACTTTGCCTTACAGCGTCGGGTAATTGACGGGCTGTTTGTGCGATTGTTTGAGATTGCTGCACAAACATATCGCGGGATGCTAAGATTTGACGGGGAGAAATTCCCAAATCAAAAATTGTCACCTGTTGATTCGCAAACCAGTTTGGATTAGTTCGCAGTTGATGTACCAAGCCAACTCCAGCAGGGCTCGCATTGTGCAGTGCATAGACTTTTAAATCGGTATTGCGCCGCAGCATTTCAATCACGGTACTGAAGATGCTTTGGGGATAGCCACTAATACTAAGAATCGCGCAGTTGTTTTCAAAATGGACGTTGTTGGCAATGAGGAATTGAGCTATTTCGTCACTGTCACAGATGATTGCGCGATCGAAACTGTAGGCGCTAACTTCGCGATCGATGCTGGCGGGTAAAGCTTCTTGACGAGGCGCAGGGAGCAGTTTTTCTAATGTGCCGTTTACTGTTTGCCAGTCTCGCAGCCATTTATCACTCTGCGCTTGATTGACAAGAAATCCTTCACCAGTTATCTGTGGGCGTTTTTTTTGTGAAATGCCGAGCCAGTAGGAAAATAGCCCTAGTGTAATCGCTACGATGTATCCTGAAGAATAATCAAATATTAGGCTTCCTGAAATGCCCAGCACTAAAATAATTCCCCCTAAAATCTGGAGGTTTTTAGCATTATTTCTTCTGCCGCGAATACCTTGATCAGGAGATTTACTGTCGTGAAAAAATAGCCATATCCAAATCAAATTGTAGAGAGCGAAGGTAATAATAACTGCGAATTGTGAGGGAAAAATAGCAATAGCGAAGGTAAGGCAGAAGGTTCCCGCAAATACGCTAAAAAAGAAGTAGGTCAAAATCCAACTGATTTCGGGTGCGCGAGATTTAAGCTTTTGGTCAATAAAATACAAAAACTGTTTGTGCGTAAAAAACAACATATTTTGGCTGGAAATATTCTCGATCGCCTTTTTGAAAAACGGATCGGTGAAAGCCAACTTTTTATCAGTGACGGTAGTGGGTTCAAAGACAAACGGATGGTTGCACTGTTTACAGCGACCTGAGTTGCTTGTACGATCGCGCAAATTGTTATCGGTATTACACTGGACGCATTTCATTCCCATTTCGGTTACTCCTGATTGATTTAATGGATTTATATCGTTGACGGTTGTTTTGGAATGATTTTACCGCAGAGGCCGCAGAGGGCGCAGAGGAAGTGAAGAGAGATAACTTCGTTACAACCGAGATGTTACACCATTGTCAGCAACAGGCAAGATGCCTGTTCCACAAGACAATTTATTTATTGTGGAACAGGCATCTTGCCTGTTCTTAAGAATGGTGTAACATCTCAGGTTTAAAATACTTGCCCGTTTAACAAGATAGAATAGTCTTCTCGCTGTCGAATTAATCGATCGCCCTTGGCATCAATCAACACTTCAGCAGGGCGGGGGCGGTGCAGAAAATGCGACGACATCGCATAGCCGTAAGCCCCGCTATCCAAAATCGCGATCGCATCTCCAATTTTGAGTTTCGGTAGCCAACAGTTGCGCCCTAAATAATCCCGCGAATAAGTCGTGTTGCCGCAAATATCGGTTTCATGTCGCGATACATCGTCGGTTTCCCAAGTCGCGATCGCCCGATAGCCGCCGTGCACCGCAGGCACCGATAGATTTGATACAGTCGTATCCACGCCGACAATTTGCCTATCGCCCAACCACTTCACCGACACAACTTTCGCAAGCAAAACGCCACAACCTGCAATCGCCGATCGTCCCGGTTCAATCACCAACTCGATCGGGCGAGATAGCGCACTCAATCGTTCAGTTATCGCCGCACCAAACTCCCGCCAGTCAAACACCGCACCACCTCGATAGGGATAGCCAAAACCACCGCCAAAATCGAGGGTTCGCCAATGGGGCAACAGTTGGGCGATCGCAATTAGGCGATCGATCGCCTGCGTAAAAGCACTCGTGGCGTTAGTTCCAGTCCCCCGATAAAAATGCAATCCGGTAATCCTCAACCCCTGCGGCTGCGCGATTTCCTTGGCTTTCCCGAATTCGGCGGCACGTACTCCAATCCGACTGTCTCCCGTCAATTCCGGTGAGTTGAGGCGCAGTCCAATTTCGGCACGGATCGATCGCGGTTGACTCCCGGAATATTCGCAAAAATCTTGGAGTTGGGACAGACAATCGAAGTTAAATCGCTCAATCTTCCACTCGATCAATTGCTGAATATCAGCCCTGTTGAGGTTACTGCCGGTGTAGACAATGCGATCGCTCGTAAAACCCGCTTTCAGTCCCAAAAAAACATCCCCCGGTGTATTCGCGTGTAGCCCCCAACCAGCCTGCTGAATCAATTGCAACAGAGCAATATTGCCGTTGGTGACGCTAGCAAAATGAAACTGAACGTGCGGATAGTCGATCGATCGCGTAATATCGTCAAGGGTTTGACGGAGGATATCGGCCTGATACACATATAAAGGCGAACCATAAGTTGACAAAAGTCGCTGGGCCATTGCTTCGGAGAACGGCGGCGAATGTGTTTTGGTTTCATTTTGTAGCAAAGATTCAGTCATATAGAAGAAGTTCGGCAACGAGGAATGTACGGGATTTAACGGATGTAACGGGTTATATCAAGTCCGAGGGATCTGTCTGATATAATTCCATATCTTGTAGGGGCGGGTTCACCAGTATTCTCAACTTCAAAGCCAACAAATTTATAAACCCGCCCCGCCCATATCAACAGTCAACAGTCAACAGTCAACAGTCAACTGTCAACCTCCTTCGATATTTCCAAATGCGTTGTCCGATCGCCGGTGGCAACCAAAACACATGATCCAGCGATCGCTTAACCGGAATTTCGCCTAAAACCTCGGTTCGCCATGCCTGCCACATCAGCAGCAACCAGAGATTATTGCCAATATAGCGATCGCGCATGGTAACTCCGAGTTGTCCCGATAACATCGAGTCAGCCAAATGGGGCTGCCAGCAATTTTGCGATCGCAACACATTCGGATTCAGCCGATCGCCGATCGCAGCCCAAAACTCCCGGTAATACCAAACCTTCAACGGGACTCCCATCCCGCGCTTTTCTCGCCAGACAATTTCCGGCGGCAGCCAGCGTTCAGACGCTTTTTTGAGGATGTATTTTTCGCACGCACCTTGCAGTAGCAGCTCGCCAGGGAGTTGAAACGTCCAGTCCGTGAGGTCGGGGTCGCAGAAGGGCGATCGCACCCACAAACCGCAAGCAAACGCCAATGAGGTTGCCCTCGGCTGAATATTTTGGGCACCTTTGAGCATCAGCGAAGCGCGCCGTAGCCTCGCTAGCAGGGAAGGACACCTCTTCGACAAACAACCGGGATCGATCGCGTCTTGCAGGTAAACGCTCAAATCGTGAGACTGGATGCGATCGAGCATTTCGGGCGAAAAAATCTGTTTTTCATAACCATAAAATCGCTGAAACGTCCGCAAATACTGCTGTTCAAAGGTTTCTTTTCCGGCGGGATGTTCTGCTGTGTAAACTCCGTTGGCAATCAAAGGCTTGTTTGTCCATCCGGCAAATAGCTGATCGCCATTCTCGCCATTGAATACAACTCGCACATCTTGCGCCGCCGCCTGTTTGAGCAAAAACAGCGCAGCCGTCGTACCATCTCCATAGGGTAAATCGAGGGCTTTGGCGGTTGGCCCGATCGCGCGCAACACTGCATCACCCGTCGCCGCCACCCGAATCAGCGGAATCTGGAAAAAGTCCGCCACCTGTTGGGCGTAGGGCAGTTCGGAATAGGCTTCGACACCAAAATCGAGGGCATAGGCGCGCACCTGCAAGCCTGCTTTCACTAGCAGCGCCGTCACCAGGGAAGAATCGATGCCACCGGAGAGTAAAACGCCTACGGGTTCGTCGATCGGCAAATCGGCCACTTGTCGATCGATCGCCTGTTGCAACAGCCTTTGCAATTGTGCGATCGCCTCGTCTTCACTCCGCAGTAATTGGGGCGCTTCTTGCCAAGCTGAAGGCAGCGATCGCACTTTCGGCAGATCCTTAATATCGGCAATTTCCCAAATCATCTCGCTTCCGGCTGCTACGGAGGCAATTTGCTCGATCGGCGTTAACGGCGTGGGCACGTAGGAAAAGCAAGCATAAGTGTGTAGGGCGATCGGGCTAATTTGAGAGGAAGCAATCAGCGGTAGCAGCAGTTGCATTTGCGTCGAAAACCAAATCGTTTCTCGCAACTGCATCCAATAAAGCGGCACTCGCCCAAACGGATCGCGCCCCAGCCTTAGCTGTTGGGCTTCTACCGCCGCCCAAGCATCTCCCGGAAAATCCGTCGCCCGATCGCGCCCGCAAGCATTCAGCGTCACTCGATCGCCCGTGAGTACAGATGCAGAGGCGATCGCCCATTCTGATAATTTGCCCTGTCGGATGAAGTAGTCTGGGGCTAAACGGCTGAGCGTTTTTGTGCGATCGCCCAGTCCCCAATAGCCTATGAAATGTGAAGGTTTGCCGATCGCACCCATCTATTTCACCGTGAAAGGTTCACTGCCGATCGCGCGCCCATCCAGGGACATCCGAACTTCCCATTTGCCTGGGGCTGCAGCAGATCCGAGATCGTAAAAGCAGTGGGTATTCCAAACCGCAGTATCGATCGTGCGAGTTTGATACCTAGCCTGATGCACAGTTTGACCGCTAGGATTAATCCAATCGCATTGCAGAGACAACTCATTGCCGATCGGAGCATTTTGCAACGTCACCTGATAGTAGATGCGGGGATTAATTTGACGATTGACTTGAGTGAGGCTGTCACCGCCCTTTTGAGATAGGGAAATTCGGTCTTCTCCTGCGACAACTCGAGCAGTTTTTTGTTGCTGATTTTGCCCGAACAGTACACCTATACCGATCGCAGATATGACAACGGCTGTCGAGGCGATCGCGATCCAGCGGTTGCGTCGCTGCTGTTTTTCTAGGACTTCGCGGCGGCGCATTTGGGCGATCGCATCTTCTAAAAGCTCATCAGGCAGATTCAACTCCCGTAAAATTTCTCTTACCCGATCGGGTTCCAATTCTAACTCGCGCTGCTGCGATAACTTGTCGATTTCAGCGACTACCTGTGCTAACTGAGTTTGAGTGAGTCGAGGTTCCATAGAGTTCCTTCCCAGTAAAAATTAGATATAAAAATCACATCACATTTCTCTTCTCTTCCTCTGCGCCCTCTGCGCTCTCTGCGGTTAAATTACTCATATTATTCAATAAACAGCTCTCAAAGTCAATTCATAAAAATCCTAACCTTAACCTCATAAAATTTATGTAAAAGCTATGGTAAGGTGCGTCGCCATCTATACTCTCCAATTTTTATTGAATCTCTGACAGCGACGCACCCTAAACATTATCGCTAAGTCCTCTATTTAAGAACCTCGATTATAAAATCAAGACTGCTGCACACTTCTATTTTTGTTTCACTTAAAGGCAATTTGCCTGAATTGATTTTTTCCTGTTGGCGATTCAACCAAATTGCGTTTAATCCCGCATTTTTAGCACCACAATAATCAGCTTTGAAGCTGTCGCCGATATGCAACACATTCTCCGCAATGCAGTTGTGCTTTTGCAAAGCGGCGGTAAAAATTTGAGAATCGGGTTTGGCTGCGCCAACTTCGGTGGAAATTGTCACTGATGTGAAATATTCAGCTAAATTTAGTGCTTTTAATACTGCATAAATTCTGGAATCGAAATTCGAGACTACTGCTAATTCTATTCCTTGTTGCTGCCACTTATTTAATGCTGGCAATACGTCGGGATAGACGAACCAAGGTTCGGCGGTGGCAAAATGAGCGTAGAGTTCGACAAAGAATTTGGGAAAGTCAGAAAATTGCTGGAAAATGCCTGCTATTTGGAATGCTTTTGCGGAAACAGTTTGCCACCACTCAAATTCTAATTGGGGAATTTTTGCCGTTTCTCTCCCTGGAAATGCCATCGGGCTTGCTGAGGCAAAGCTTTGGAAAAAGGCTGCATTTAACTCTTCGCTTTTAACTGTTACTCCAAAACTCTTGGCTAGTTTTCCGTAGACTTCGCCGACGCTACCGCGAACATCAAATAGTGTACCTGCGGCGTCTAAAAAAATTACTTTGGTCATTTGTTATTTGTTATTTCTTATTTGTTATTTATCAGGTTTTTGGGTGGTTTAAACCGCTACTATACAAACAAAGTCCGCCTGCGCGGACTAATTAATAAATACAGTTAACAGTTAACAGTTAACTAACTTTTCAGCAAATCCTGAATCGGCTTGCTAATCCAATTGAAACCAACTTTTAGCTGATGGTCAAATGTTGGCATCCGATAGAGATAGGCTAGGCGGCGAGCAATGTGGGCTAGTTGTCCGTCGAGTTTAATTCCTAAACCGGCTAGGGTGGCGTTGTCATTTCCTAATGTCATCATTTCTCCTAGGGGCTGATAGCGGAAAGGAAGTAATGGGCGGCCGGTCAGGGAGGCCCAAATGTTCCATGCGGTGTAGTCAGCTTGCTGGAAGGCTGTTTGGGCTGTTCCGGGGACTTTTTGACCATTTGCATCGTGACATTCAGCTAAGTCTCCCAAGGCGAATATATCTGGATGGTCGATAATTTGCATTTGCGGATTGACTATTAATTGACCGCGCTGGTTTTGTTTGAGGGGTAGCGATCGCACTGCTTGACTAACTTGAGTTCCTACTGTCCACAGCACTATGTCTACGGGGAGAACATCTAATTGTCCTTTGTAAAGTAAGGATATTGTGTCTGCTTCGATCGCCTCTACTGCTGTTTCTAAGTCGATCCACACTTTCCGTTTTTCTAAAGCTTGGGTGGCGGCTTGGCGGTTAAACTCCGGTGATGTCCGCAGAATCATGTCGCTTTGCTCAACTAACCGCACGCGACCTTTTTCTCCGAGTCGATCGGCTAATTTACAAGCTAATTCTACTCCCGAATAACCGGCGCCGACGATCGCCACCCGAATTTTGTCGGTGTTGCTGGCTTCTAAAAACCGCAGTCTTTCTTCTAAGCGGTAGGCGTCGTCGAGAGTGCGAAACGAGTAAGCATATTCAACCGCACCCTTGACCATATCTAGAGGGGTTTTGCCGCCTAAAGCTAAAACTAGGCGATCGCACGGAATTTCTGGCCCGTCGTGTAACTGCACTCGCTTTTGCTCCACATCGATGCCGGAGACAGTACCTTGACAAAAGCGCACACCTGTGTTTTCCAAGAGTTCGGCAAACGGGGGGGCAATTTCCCAGGTTTGGAGTTCGCCGGTCAGGAGTTCGTACAGCAAGGGAACGAACAAAAATCGATCGCGGCGGTCAACTAGGACTATTTCGGGTTTTTCGGTTTTGGAGAAGGGTAACTGACTCAAGCGCAGGGCTGTGTAGAGTCCGCCGAAGCCTCCGCCGAGAATGCAAATCCGGGGTTGTTGTTGAGTCATGGTGTTTTGTTTGAGGGGCTGGTCGGTAGCAAGGAAACTTATCTTATTCTAACGAGAGTGAGGGAGTGGGGAAGGGGGAGATTGGGGGAGTGGGAGTGGAAGAGATGGGGAGAGGGGGAGAGAGGGGGAGTGGGAAAACGAGAAAGGGGAAAATCTTCCCTGTTTCCCTCGAACCTCAACATCCATCCGTTAAATGCGTTCAATCCGTTAGATAATGCGTTTCCGAACTCTTTTCTACATCTCTAGCCTTGATTAGCTCTACCTATTAGCCACCCTCAAATTTTCTGAATGTTCGCAGAACTAATTTTGTACTATATTAGTTTATAACGAATTATTTCGCCAATTTAATTTACTTTTTATAGGGTAATCTACTCTAACACTTGCCCCCGCACTCACAAGTGAAAAAATCATGCAAATTTCCTCTAATTCTTCTAAATTTAAGAACGGCGATCGCAATAAGGAAGACGGCTCATCTTTGTTAAAAAGCGAAGAAAAATATAAAAATTTAGTAGCTAATATTCCTGGTGCTGTCTACCGCTGTACCTGCGAGTATACGGACGAGGAGGAATTAACACGCACAATGGCGTTTTTGAGCGAGGCTGTTCAAGAAATATCAGGCTATCCTTCTTCGGATTTTATCAACGATCGCGTCCGTTCTTTTGCCAGCATTATCCATCCTCAAGACCGCAAAAATGTGGATGCTACTGTCAAAAAAAGTGTAGAAACCAGAACTCCGTACATCCTTGAATACCGGATTTTCCGGGCTGACGGCGCTATTAGCTGGGTTTACGAAAAAGGCAAAGCTGTTTGCTGCGAGGCGGAAGAGGATAGAGGAAAACAAGAGGAACAAGGGGAAATTGAGGGTTTTTTGTCGGCTGTGGTTTCGCCGGTTTCGCCGATCGCAAATTCTCAGTGTCGGGTTGTTTATCTCGACGGAGTAATTTTGGATATTACGGAACGAAAGCGAGCTGAGGAAAACCTGCGAAACACTCAAGATTTTCTGAATGCGGTACTGCAAAATCTACCAATTAGCGTCTTTATTAAAGATGCTGTAGAGCAAAAATTTATTTATTGGAATACTGCTAGCGAAGAATTGTTTGGCTATTCCAGGGATGAAGTGATTTTAAACAATGCTGCTGACTTGTTGGAGTCAGTTCAGGCCAATTACTTGCAAGCACAAGATTTAGAAGTGCTGGAAACTAGAAAAGGCGTAGATTTGCCCGAACAAACTATCGAACTTCCGCACCGAGGCAAGCGGATTTTGCACACAAAAAAAGTTCCTTTGTTTGACGAATCGGGCGCGCCTAAGTACATTTTGGGTATTGCTGAAGATATTACGGAAAGCAAAAAAACTGAAACAGAATTGTTGCGCTTGGCCATTGTGGCTCAAAAAACGCAAAATGGTGTGATTATTACTGATGCTCAAGGCTGCATTGAATGGGTGAATGAAGGATTTACTCGGATTAGTGGTTATGTGCTGGCAGAAATGCAGGGCAAAAAACCGGGTGATGTACTGCAAGGCGCTCAAACAGACCCGGTAACTATTGCTCAACTGCGATCTGCTTTGGCTGCGGGCCTGCCGTTTAATCAGGAAATCTACAATTACAGCAAGGATGGAAAGGGTTATTGGGTGGCGCTTTCGATCGCCCCAATTTATCAAGAAAATGGCGAACTAGAAGGTTTTATTGCGGTACAAACTGATATTACGGATCGCAAGCAAGCAGAGGCAACAGTCAGGGAGAGGGAGAATTATTACCGCTGCATTGTCGAGACGGCTTCGGAGGGCGTTTGGATGTTTGACAGCGAAAGTATCACGACTTTTGCTAACAGCATGATGGCCGAAATGCTGGGGTATACTGTGGAGGAAATGCTGGGGCGATCGCTATTTGAGTTTATCGACTGCGAGTCTAGGAAAATAGCAGAAAGTTACGTCCAGCGCCGGCGGCAAGGCATTCGCGAACGCCACGATTTTAAGTTTACTCGCAAAGACGGATCTCACTTGTGGGCGATCGTCTCGGCGACGCCGATGTTCGACGATGAGGGCGAATTTTCCGGGGTGTTGCGGATGATTACCGATATTAGCGATCGCAAACAAGCCGAAGCAGAATTGCGCCAAACTCTCCAAGAGTTGGAATTTGAAAAATTTGCTTTGGATCAATCGGCAATTGTCTCGAATACCGACGAATTCGGAGCCATTACCTATGTCAACGATCAATTTTGCGAACTATTTAAATATTCCCGAGAAGAACTGATTGGCAAAACCCACAGACTTGTCAATTCTGGCTATCACTCAGCCGATTTTTTCAAGGAGCTTTGGTCAACCATCCGCCAGGGAAAGGTTTGGCGAGGAGAAATGAAAAATCAAGCTAAAGATGGCACATTATTCTGGTTGGATACTACCATTGTACCTTTCTTAAATACCAACGGCGAACCCCATCAATATGTAGCAATTCGTAAAGATATTACCGATCGCAAACACGCAGAAGAAGCGGTGCGACTTTCCGAAAGTCAATTGAGGGCTAAAAATCAAGAATTGGCAAAAGCCCTGCGGGATGTGCATAAAACTCAAAGCATGATGGTTCAAAATGAAAAAATGGTAAGTTTGGGGCAATTAGTCGCTGGCGTTGCTCACGAAATCAACAATCCAGTTAGCTTTATTTACGGCAACGTCATGCACGCTGACGATTACTTTAAAGACTTGCTAAAAATGCTGCAACTTTACCAGCAGGAATACCCGCAACCAACATCGGCAATTCAACAAGAAATAAATGATGTTGATTTAAATTTTCTGCTCAAAGATTTGCCGAACCTCTTAAATTCGATGAAAATGGGAGCAGAGCGAATTCGTCAAATTGTGCTGTCACTGAAGAATTTTTCGCGATTAGATGAAGCCGAACAAAAGCAGGTGGATATTCACGAAGGGATTGAAAGCACTTTGTTGATTTTGCAACACAGGTTGAAAGAAACGGCAGGGCATCCTAAAATTGTACTGATCAAAGAGTTCGGGAATTTGCCCCGCGTACAGTGTTATGCAGGACAGTTGAATCAGGTATTTATGAATATTATCGGCAATGCAATTGATGCTTTGGAAGAGGCAATGGAGACTGGACAGTGGGCGCAGGGGGAACAGGCGCTTATTCCTTATTGTCCTTCGCCGACGCTGCGGATTTGTACGGAGGTAAAATATGAACAGGATGCTTTGATGCCACCCGATTCTGCTGTTTCTGATACTTCGATTCGGCATCCTTCTCATATTGTGATTAGGATTGCTGACAACGGCCCGGGGATTCCGATAGATGTTCACGAAAGGCTGTTCGATCCGTTTTTTACTACGAAAGAACCCGGTAAAGGTACTGGTTTGGGGCTGTCTATTAGCTATCAAATTGTAGTGGAAAAGCACGGCGGGCAGCTTCATTGCGATTCTGCACCGGGTCAAGGTACGGAATTTGCGATCGAGATTCCTGTAGGGAATAGTCAGTAGTCAGTAGTCAGTAGTCAACAGTCAACAGTCAACAGTCAACTAATGAAATATAACGTAATTTACGACGGCAATTGCAATCTCTGCGTTACCTTGGTGCAGTTACTAGAAAATTTAGATAAAGGCCAGAACTTTGAGTATATTTTTATGCAAGATTTAGAGCAATTAAATCGCTTTGGGATTACGTCTGAAGACTGCGAAATGGGGATGATTTTGATAGATAGCAACACCCCCGAACGACGCTGGCAGGGCAGCGATGCGGCGGAGGAAATCGGACGGATATTGCCTGCTGGCGAGGTTTTTGTGGCTGCTTATCGGGCAATGCCGGGGATGAAGTGGATGGGCGATCGCGTGTACGAACAAGTCCGCGATCACCGCTATACTTTGTTTGGCAAGCGATCGACTACTTACAAATCTGTTTATCCAGTTGGCTGTAAGTCGATCGGCAATTGCGACAATCGGGACTAATACCAAATCCACCTTCGTTTCCGTAGGGGCAATCCCCCCGTGGTTGCCCGATTTCAATCGCCGATTGACCTTCAATCTAAAATCTAAAATCTAAAATCTAAAATCTAAAATCGATTGATTGATTGATTAAACAAATCAAAAATCTGCTGGCAAAAGTGTTTGAGTTTTTGCGCCGACTCCACCGCAGGTTCGGTTAGGCCGAGAAAATTCCAATTTTCCACAGTAGAAAAGTGCCACTGCTGACCGCTATGATCGTAACCGGCGGCCTCAACTCCGATCGCCCGCCGATATCCTTCCACCGGATCTTGGTAAAATCGGATTTGAATCAAAATGCTGCGGCTTTGCAACAAGCGACTTCTACCGGGAAAATGGAAGCCAATGTCGATCGAATCTGGATCTACAAGTTCTCTGGTATCCTCGTCATTCATCCAAGGTTTCAAATCAACTTTTGCATCCGGGAATTCCGACTTGAATAAATTAACAACCGCAGCAATTTTGCTGGCAACTTCTATATTTTTGGCTTGTTCGGCAGCGTTCACTCGAAAAACTCCTATCAAATATAGTTATTACATTTAGCTAATAATGTAACTGCATACTGCCGAATGTAGACTGCCAACAGCGGACTTTTTCAGAAATAATTAGGCATTGACAAATTTTCATATATGTGTTATTCCGTTTTTAGCCGAGTCTCGCTCCCCCTAAATCCCCCTTAAAAAGGGGACTTTGAGCAGGCTCTTATCCTCCCCTTATTAAGGGGGGTTAGGGGGGATATCCGGGTTTTAAAACACGCCATAGTTCCATGATTTTAATTCAAAGGAAGGGCGATCGCAAATTCCGAACCTTCTCCCAGCACCGATTCGCAAGTTAGTTTACCGCCGTGGGTTTCTTCGACAATTTGCCTGCTGATAGACAACCCCAAACCCGTACCTTTTCCTACTCCTTTGGTAGTAAATAAATGGTCAAATATTTTCGACTTGATCTCCGATGACATCCCTTTACCGTTATCTTTGATTTTAATCACCACGCTGTTGTTATCCTCCGAGAGATGAGTGATAATGGCGATCGTATTCGGTAAAGCTTCAATTTCAGCGTAAGTGCGACCCTGATTGAATTCGTCAAAACACTCGATCGCATTTGCCAGCAAATTCATAAATACCTGATTCAGTTGCCCAAAATAACATTTAACTGACGGGATATCTCCGTATTCTTTGATAATTTTAATCGCGGGGCGAGTATCTTTAGCTTTCAGACGATACTGTAAAATCATCAAAGTGCTGTCGATCCCCTCATGAATATTTGCTGACACTTTATTCGCACTGTCAGCGCGAGAAAAAGTCCGCAAAGACTTGCTAATATTGCGGATGCGCTCTGTACCTGATTTCATAGATAAAAGCATTTTCGGCAAATCTTCAATCAAATATTCTAAATCAATCTCTGATGCTTTATCCTGTAATTCATCTCCAGGATTAGGAAATTTTTCTTGGTAAAGTTGTAAGCAATCAATCAAATCTAAGCTAGCCTCAGCAGCAGCATCAAGATTGCCCGCAATAAAACCAAGCGGATTGTTAATTTCGTGAGCAACCCCTGCAATTAAGTTGCCTAGAGCAGACATTTTTTCGCTTTGAATCAGTTGCAGTTGCGCCTGTTGCAATTCATTGAAAGATTTTTCTAACTGTTGAGATTTTTCTTTCTCCCGCGCGTACAAACCAGCATTTTCTACAGCAATAGCAACTTGAGAAATTAACACTTTGAATACTTCAACTCTCTCTGCTGTAAAAGCTCCTACTGTCAAAGCATTTTCTAAATAAATGATTCCGCGCCGCTGAGATTGATAAATAATCGGCAAACAGAGAATTGATTTGGGTTGATATTTCTGAATGTAGGCATCTACGTTAAAAGGTTCCGCGACAGTCGCATTGTCTAAAACTAGATGCTTTTGACTGCGGTGTACGTAATTAATCACAGACAGGGGAACATCTTGACTATTTTCTACGGGAATAGAGGGTAAGAGTGTCACTTTATCCTCCGCGAAACTTCCAGTAGCTTCTATGCAGAGGTTCTCGTTTTTCACCAGCAGCAGCACTACTTTTTGAGCCGCTGCATTTTCTAAAATAATTTTGATTAATTTGGTCAACAATTTTTCTAGAACAATTTCACCATTAATGGCTTGCGCCGACTTAATAAAAGTAGCTAAGTCTAATAAATCGCCTAAACTACTACTGGTAGTATTTCCCGTGGTAGTGCGGGTGACATCGAGGGTTGGGGTTGGAATTGTGCGCGTCTGTGCTGCTAAGAAAGGATGTGTTGATTCTAAGTGTTTAACTTTAGCGATGGCTCCCCAATGGATATATCCATAATAGGCTTTAGTCAGATATGCTTGAGAAACTATCTCTTTACCCAAAGATTGATAAAATTCTCCTGCTAATTCATAGGCTAATGCTTCCTCTTGAATGTAACCGTTTTTTGCGGCTCCCTCAATTGCGCGATCGTACAAATCCATTGCTTCAGTATTTTGCCCCAACACTCGCGCTTTTTCCGCTGCAACCAAGTCGTATTTGTGTTGATAATTCATCGGAGCATGAACTGCCCATTTTTTCATTTTCTTTTGGTTTTGCAACACTTTTGCCAAATATTGCTTTTGTTCCTCTTTGCCAGTTGCTGGATACAAAGCTATCATACTGAGAGATGAGTAAAAATTATTCAGAGCAACCACATCGAATCCGGCTACAGACTCCTCATGTTTCTCAAATAACCTTGAATTTTCTAAAGCTTGAGCGTAGTTTTTGAATATAAAATTAAGCTGAGTTTTGGCATGATAAACCAAACCCACTAAAAAAAAGTTTTTAGATTCTATTAAAATGGGGAGCGTTTTGACTTCATTAAATCTCTCACCGACTAAATGACAGGGCTCGACAGCTTGACCGCGCAAATTGAGCGCTGTCTGCCTGCCTATACTTATATACTGTACAGCCATTTCAAGTTGAGATTGCTGCATTAGTTTCATATATTTACCAGTTTCCTGCTCCACCAAATCAAGAGGCTCTCCTATCGACAGTTGGTTTAAGCAATATGCACCTATAGCATAACCAGCAAATTCCAAATCTCCAGTTTCCATCCCATTTTTAAAACCTTCTTTTAGATCGCCTAATCCTGACTTGAGAGTGGCTTTCCAGTGGTGAATAAAAGAACCAAATGTTGCATAAACTCTACTTTTGATTGAACGGGAGGGAAATTTGTCTAACAGCCTAATTGCTAGTTGACCGAATTGGTATGCCAAACTAATGTCCCCTAGCTTGCACATAACTACGCCATAATAAACGTAGGCAATACTTGCATAAGGCGAATTACCGTATTTAATACACAGCTTGACCATCCTAAATGCCAGCAGCGGTATCAGTGGGGGTTTTGCCTGAATAGCACTGCTGAGAATCCCTGATAAAATCCGCATGGCTGCTTGTTTTTCGGGATCGATCATTTCTGGCAAGTTAGCTAAATCCTCAATTCGTTTCAATCCCAAGCTCAGTTTGGTATTACTCAGTCCCGCCATAATATGTAGCGCGTGGGGATTTTGAGGAAAAGAAATGCCTAATAGTTTCAGCACTTCCAGTCCTGTATTTAGTGCTTCTACCACTCTATTTTGAGCGTTATAAGACTGGATTTGAAGTTCATAAACATTCACTTTGTCCAGTAATATTTTAGCTTTTTGCAGTACAATATCAACCAGCTTTTTTGAATCTTCATAGTGGACATTTAAGTATTCAGCTTCGGCTGTTGACTCGTAGATTTCTAACGTTAAGTCATAGTGACATTGCCAAGAATCTGCCGGCAATAATTCCATAGCAACCCGCAAATACCTAACAGCCGCTTCATAGGCAGCAGCCGCTTTGGCTTTGCGTCCAGCAGTTAAATTTAATTGTGCCAACTGAGTTTTTTCTGATTGTTGGCTAATCGTGTCAATTCCAACATTCAATTGATTGACGATATCAAATATGTTTTCTTCTAGCTTGTCTGCTGGAGTATTATTTAACAGTAATTGACCGATTTTTAAATGAGTTAATTGCTTTTGGTCTTCGGGGATTAGCGAATATGCGGCTTGCTGGACGCGATCGTGCAAAAATTTGTAACTAACCCGCGAAGTGTCTAACTTGAGGTTGATTGATTCGGCTCGATCGAAAACTAAAGGAATGCGATAGGCATCACTCAATGGCAGAATTAACCCGGATTGTAAAGCTGAATAAAGTTCAGTTGCTGTAGTATTAGCTGACTTTTCGCTAACAAGTGACAGCACATCTAGAGCAAATTTATCTCCCACGCAAGCTGCTAGCTTCAACACTTCTTGCGTGGGTTCGGGTAGCTTTTTAATGCGAGAAGCTACCAGTTCCACTACACTTTTATCGGTGATTCCAATGGCTTGGATTTCATCGATACTCCAATACCAGCCCGTTTGACTTCCCTCATTTGTAATCTGATTAAATTCAAATCTTAAAAGAGAGTCTTGATAAAGTGCTTGGAGTAATTGGGTCAAGAAAAAAGGATTGCCACCCGTTTTATTCCAGATTAAATCGGCTATATTTGTTACTTTTTCTGTGCAAGTGTTAAGTGTTTCAGTGACTAATTCCGTCACATTTGCTAAATCAAGCGGTTGCAACACGATATTGTTGACTATTGTACCAGTTTTTTCAAGTTCTTCTACGGTCTGAATTAAGGGGTGGGTCGGACTAACTTCATTGTCTCGATAGGCACCGATTAGCAGCAAATATTCCTGGTCAGGGTCAGTTATTAGTATTTGCATCAACTTTAATGTTGCTGAATCTGCCCACTGCAAATCGTCTAAAAAGATAACTAGGGGGTGTTCTTTTTGGGCGAAAACGCGAATAAATTCTTTGAATACCCGATTGAATCGATTTTGGGATTCTATAGGGGCGAGTTCTGGGACTTCTGGCTGTTTGCCGATGATTAATTCAACTTTGGGAATTACGTCGGCAATTACTTGGCCCTCTGTTCCCACTGCTGTTAAAATTTTAGTGCGCCATATTTCTAATGAAAGTGCACTTTCGGTTAGCAATTGCCGCAGCAAGGAGTTAAATGCTTGGATTAATGAGGCATAAGGAATGTTGCGTTTTAATTGGTCAAATTTGCCGCTGATGAAGTAACCTTTTGACCTGGTAATTGGTTTGCTAATTTCGTTGACTACGGCGGATTTACCGATGCCTGAGTATCCTGATACTAGCATTAATTCGCTTTGGCAATGGGCGAATTTTTCTGTATTTTGGTTTGGTGGAAAAGATGGGGCTGAAAGAGTTTCTGCATTGGGGCGGGCGGGTTTTTCTGTATTTAGGTTGGGTGGCAAAGATTTGGGTGATCCCGACCCTACACGTTCAAATGCTGCTAAGAGTTCGTTGACTTGTTGTTCTCTACCGTACAATTTTTGGGGGATCAACAACTGGCTGAGAATATCTAAGCGTCCGGGGATGAATTCGGTAATTTGTCCGGTGGCTTCTAACTGATGCAAAGAAATTTCTAAGTCTGCTAACAATCCGGTCGCACTTTGATATCTATCTTCGGCATTTTTGGCTATCAATTTCATCACTATCTCTGAAAGGGCGACAGGTATTTGTGAATTGATTTGATGGGGATATATTGGTTGAACGGCGATGTGGCTGTAAACTATTTCTAAGGGGTCGTTGCTGCCGAAAGGCAATTTCCCAGTCAGCATTTCATAGAATGTGATACCAAGGGAATAAAAGTCTGTGCGGTAGTCGAGGGTGCGGTTCATTCTCCCGGTTTGTTCGGGTGACATATAGGCTAAGGTGCCTTCGACTGAGTTGGGGTTGTTAAATTGCGGGTTTTCTTTGTTGAGTTGTGTAGCAATGCCGAAGTCGGTTAGTTTTACTTGTTTTGTTTGCGAGTTAATTATGATGTTGCTGGGTTTGATGTCTTTGTGAATAATGTGGTGAAAATGCAGGTATTGTAAGGCTTTGACTATTTGGAGGGCGATGTTTAATTTTGCTTGCAGACTCAAGGTTTCTATTTCCAGCAGTTGGGCGAGGGATTCGCCGCCAAAGTCTTCTAAAACGATTCCTAATCGGTGGTCAAATGTTTCGATCCTGATGGCTTTGACGATTTGTTCGCTGTCTAAATTTTGGCTGATTTGATATTCGTGTTTGAGCCTGGTAATGGCTTCGAGGGTGGGATATTCGGCTTTGAGGACTTTCAGAATTACTGGGGGCGAGTCTGTCGGTTTTTGTCCGCGATAGATTATTGTTTCAACGCCTTCGTGCAGAGTAGAAATTATTTGGTATTCTGATAAGGTTAACATCACTTAAGTTATAAATTACAGGACATAATTGGGATTAGATTAACACTACTTAATCTAGATTTGGTGTGATTCCGATCGTGTATTTGGCGATTTCCCATCACACGGAATATACAAGAAGTGACAATGTGGGCTTGGTCGTTGGTGTCAACAAACATCTTAAATGTAATATTGGTCTTGTGTGTGAGTCCCGGATGTTTTCGCGGCACCGTTTTTCAGGGGGATGGGAGCGATCGCACGCAGGCCTCAAACAGGAGGAGATGGGAGCGATCGCACGCAGGCCTCAAACGGGCGATTGAACGGGTTATCAATCGCTGACTACCGTAACTTCACAGATAGTAGAAATAGATTCCGGTTCAGGTAAAATACGCACGCGGGCGAATTTTAAACCGCTGACTCCTTGCAGTGATTCTACCATGCCGGTCTGAACTTTTGGCTCGACCCAACCTTCGCGAGACAAGTAGCGCAAGTATTGTTGGTACTCTTCCCATTCGTCTTCGGTTGAATAAACTACCGTTAACATTCCTGGCTGAGTAATTCGCTCTTGTGCGTCTTTGTCAACGGCTTTCTCGATCCGCTTTTTGACAAGTTCGTAGCGGATGTCGCGAGTGCCTTTGACATCAAACATTTTTTCGGTGTTTTCGTTGTGAAAAATGTCGATCGTGGTATTCTGCACTAAGACTAAATGTGCGAGTTCCATGTTGATTTGAGACTCGGCTTGCAGGCGAAAAACTGTGCGACCGCAATCGCAAATAGCTCGCAGTTGTTCGTACCGTAAACTGTGTAGGTGAAACTGGCTGAATGTGGGGTCGATCGATTTTCCTGCATAAATCATGTGATCGATGCCGTCGGTGCATTCGATATCGCAGTAGTGGGGCAAAATTTGCTGCATTTTTTCTTGCCAGCGAGCCCAGGTTTCTTGAAGTTTGGTGCTGATTAGGTTCAACATTTGGTCGTAGCGGTTGCGATCGCTGTAAACGCAGTTGTGCTCATTTTCACAGGCTGCTTGGTAAGCTTTAACTGCTGCCTGAACCTTGGGCCCGCACTGCACAAAATAGTCAAAATATACTTCTAAACGCTCGTTTAAATATTCGGCTGCTCGCACCTCCATATCGACTGTTACTTTTTGTTTTAAATGCTGGATGTAGTCGAGCAAGTCGAGTCGCAGTTGCTCGCCGAGGTGGGTAGTTTGTGTTTCGCAAACAGCATCAGCTATGACTAAACCTAAGCGAAATTGTTCGAGCAAATCAGTTTGAATGGCTCGGTTTCTTTCGTCGCTAGAACCGCGAATGTCCGAAATTCCGTATAGCGGATGAACATCAGCAAATACGATTGTTTCGGGAGGTAGTCCCCAACTTCGCCTTTCTGCTTCTTGGGCGAACCGCCACTCGACTGCGGGATGGATGTTGTGAATGTGGGTAAACCGCTCCTGTATGGCTTGCCGCAGGGCTGCAATGAAGGCGGGAATGAGTTCTTGGGCGTGTTGAGCGTCAATGCCGTTGAAGTGATTTGGCCGATCGCACAACAGCCCCACAACTCCCAAAATCCGCTGCCCGCACCCCTCGCGGGTGACGGATTTGACTACGAGGGGCACCAGCAGCATCGATCGAGTTCCCATTCTCCGCAAAGTTCGATCGCACTCGGTTTCGCACTCCCTACGCAAGTCTGGCACATTCCAAACTTGATTTGCTGCTGTGGCCTTCAAAAAGTGAGAAGCTTCTAGGGAGTGCATTGAATAAAGAATCGGCTGCAAATGTTGGCCGTCTTTTGCAACTAATAGCTGTACCTGTTCGCCGTCGGGGCGCAGCAGCAAAGTGCCGTCAGCATGGAAGAGGGATCGCAAACACCGATCGATTCTCTCAAATTTCTCTGGCCGCAGCATCGAATCTTGATCGATCAATAACTGAGTCAGCCGCCGAATTTGCTCCTGCACGGTGACATCAAAACCTTCTAGCAACAGCAAGCCTTCTACGCGATAATTATCCAACTGCAATCGATCGGCTAAATTCTCCAGTTGATTCGGCTGCATCAGCCAAGCTTCCCGTTCCGCTACAGGCATTAATCTTAAAGAAATATCCGCAAATTCATCTATTTTTGAGTCAATTCGAGTAATTTTCAACTGTTCCGAACCCAGCCAAAATTCTATAAATCTAGGTTCTCTGTGTTTGGGATTTTTTACACTCGCCATGACAGGTTCTTCTAGCACCCGTAAACCGTCGATGTCAATTTGATAATATTGCTTAAATACCCAGTGCAAAAGGTGGCGGCGGTACAATTGTTCTGCTGTTTTGCCGTCCCCATCCTCGAATAGTTGCAGCAGAGTGATGTCGGTTTCTGCAAACAAACCGTTGGTAGATTGAGTTGCCAAGGACGTTTCCTCCCAACCTGCCAAGCGACAAAATGCCGCGTTAGCGTAACGCAGGGCAAAAGTTCCCGGTTGCATTACTGCGATTAAAACGCGGCGATCGCCGAGAAATTGAAACAATCGCTGTAAATCTTGTTTCCACGTTTTCAAGGGTTCAATTTCTGAAGATTGACTGGGTACTTGGCCCGCCAAAGCTTCGAGTAGCTGTTCTATACTTGGTTCGCTGGGCAGATTGTTACTGTCTGGCTTTGTTGGGACGATATCTGTCGCTGGCAGTGATTTTACGGAGTTGTTGTTTTGATGGGAAGACGATTTAGGAGTAGACATGAGTAAAACACCTGAAAGCAGTGGATTTTGCCAAAAAATGTCAGCGATCGGCGATTATGGCTTTGTAAAGAGCTTATATCCTGTTTGTAAAGTTTGTGTATGGATATCGGAAACTGGGTTTTTTCTCGGAGGATGGGCCCAGGGACTTTTACTTTTATTCACAAACAACCTCTCAGTCTCGACGTTATAGGTGATATTAACGTGTTTACTGCCTGGGGGGTAACACCCATTATAAGCGGTAGACAGTAGCGGATAGTGTCAATCGATTTTAGATTTTCTATTTTAGATTAAAGAATTGACCCTAGGGATAAATGCGGGGGCTCTTCTGATTTTCGATTTTCGATTAAAGAATTGATTCCACCGATAAATCACGTGGCGGGTACCACATGAAGAAATTCGTGGTCAGCAACTAATGCTATTTGACTAAAAGGCGAGATATATAGCAGGTTTGGGTTGAATGAAGCACAGCCCTGGTAATTGGGAATTGGGAATTGGTAACTGATACGATCGCGTAACCGAAGTATTGATAATTGTAATTGACTATAGCTCAACAGGTTGCTTGTCATTAATTGAGAAACTAAAAATTGCAGCCCAAATCCAAATTCTTGCTATTTGGCAATAGAATAATTAAAATGTATAATACAGCTAAGAGGATTTTTGAAAGGACATAGTTATGGCTTTAACGGTTAACAATCTTATTGGCGATGTGACGGGATTTCCTGTATTTGCTGGGGGCGGGCCACGTCTTTTGGCATTCGCTACACCCGATGAGATTAACGTAGGGAATGGAAATTTGGCGTCTTTTCCCTGGGGAGTTTGGGGACTCGATGGCAACGATACTATAGGAGGTTCGTCGGATTCTAACGAACGGCTGTTAGGAAATAACGGCAATGATATTATCGGTGGTGGTGGCGGAAATGACATAATTTACGGCGGGAAAGAGGACGATCGCCTGGATGGAAATGATGGCAACGACGTAGTTAGGGGCGACGCCGGAAATGACCTGATCTTCGGAGGGTTCGGGAACGATATCCTGCGGGGAGGGCAAGGAGACGACGATTTAGAGGGCAATGAGGGCGACGATTTCTTAGCAGGCGATCGGGGAGTTGACGTGCTCACGGGAGGCCTCGGTGGTGACATATTCGTCCTCAGAAGCAACGATGAAGCATTTGGTATAGATGGAGCAGATGTCATTACCGATTTCAACTTCGACGAGGGCGATCGCATCGGTTTGACGGACGGTTTAACAGAACTAGACCTTTTCTTTGAAAACGACAATTTGATTGCTTACGATAACGACGGAATCATCAACGACATGGTGATTGAAAACATATTTACCGGACAGATTGTGGGGATAGTTTTAAACACGGACAACTTTGAACTTATCGGTGCATTTGAACAGGCAAGTCCGTTTGCTTTGGCAGTTAACGGTTCTCAATTCCAGTTTTTGGCTTAGTTATTTGTAGGGAATTAGACTGGCAAAATCCCCCATAACCCCCCTTAACAAGGGGGGAACAAGAGCGCTCGAAGTCCCCAATTTCTCCCTTTATATATTATTATGCTAATCTAAAAGTAGAAACTAAAAATCGGGGAAAGTATATATGACCATTGCCACTCACCCCAAATTAACTGCACTCCCGGAACAGCGGTTGATTTTGCCGCTATCAATGACTTGGGAACAGTTCAAAGCTCTGGATTCCTTGCTAGAGTACACTCGCAGTGTTCGCTTGTCTTACCTCGACGGATATGTGGAAATTATGACACTTTCGCCGGAACATGAAACCATTAAATGCCTGCTGGCAGGAATGTTAATGATCTTTTTCTTAGAAAAAGATATTAGTTTTACACCGACAGGGAGTGCTACACTCCAAGGGGAAACAAAAGGCAGCAGCAAGGAACCAGATTTATCTTACTACTTTGGCGAAGACCGGCGGCAACGAGAAACACCCGATTTGGCGATCGAAGTTGTTTTTACTAGCGGAACTATCAACAAGCTGGAATACTACCGCAGATTTAACGTAGGGGAAGTTTGGTTTTGGGAAGACGGAGTATTTTCGATTTACCAACTGCACTCGGAGGGTTACGATTGCGTTTCTCGGAGTATGCTGTTGCCGGATTTGGATCTAGAATTGCTGGGGAGATGCCTGCAAATGTCGGAAGAAAAAGAAGCTTTGAAAGTGTTTCGGGACGCAGTGCGAGGCTGCTAATTATTTGGGAAGTAGAGGGGCGATCGCGCTTTTTGACAAATTGGGGTGTAAGGGCGATCGCACTTTTGTAGTAACTAGGATATCAGCAGCTAGGGTTTGGGCTGAATCTCTGGTAATTTAAAACTTAATTGGTAATATGGATAAAATCAAGGAGTTTCAGTTTTGATTCTGTTGCTTATTAGCGTGTAGTTATTCTGATAAGCAGCCAGCTTTTCTTTAGCTTTAGCTTCGACAAATGTACCTTGAGGAATAGAACTTAACAAGTTGATCGCCTGCTGCAATTTTGATTGAGCATTCTGCCAGACTTCTTTAGGATGAGGTGGATTATTAACCATGACGGCAGCTTCCCATGCTAGTTTTTGGGCGGATTCTAAATTAGTGGCTGCTTTCTGTTCAGTAACAATTCTATTAGTAATCGCCTGATAGTTAGTTCGATAAACACTTAGCTTTTCTTGAGCTTGAGTTGCAACAGGCGAATTGTCGGGAATTGCCTCTAACAATTTGATTGATTCCTGCCACTTCCCTTGTACTTGCTGCCAATTTTCTAGTGGATGAGGTGGATTTTGAGTCATAACGGCAGCTTCCATTGCTAGTTTTTGAGCGGCTGCTAAATTTGTTGCTGTTGGGTCTGGCTGAGGAGCCGGTGTTAAGGTGGGTGAAGGTTCAGAATTTGGTTTTTGCTCCCCAACATTTAGAGGAATTTCCGAATTTGGTATTGTCTGCTGACTCGGTGAAATTTGAAAGGTAGTTTTCCAGCCGATAAAACCCACAACTCCTAGAGTCAGTGTGGATAGTATCAGTATCCAGCCACTTCTACCCCCGCGTCTTTGCTCTGAAAACATGGTACTGTCAATAGTATTTAGAGATTCTCCTGTCTGTGTGGCTCTTTCGCTTTGCTTACGACTAGGTTTTTTTTGTTCCTTGCGACGGCGTTCTTTTTCTAGGTGTTTAAGAGATTGTTCAGCCTGTCCTCTTAACCTATTAGCCCGGTCAATTAAAGCATTAGCTTTTTCTTTTAAAGATACACATTCATTCAAGATAATTCCTAATGTTGTAGTTTGATCCTCATAAGATATAATAAGCCCATGCTCTTCATCAAACCATTCTATCGCAAACACTGATTCCCCAAAGTAAGATATAAAAGCTTTTATGCGCTCAATTGGCTCGACATTACGTTCAAGATTGTGTAGGATACTATCCAGTTTGGGCAGAACCTGTTTTAGCTGTTCTTGAGCTACCTTTATTTGCTGAACTTGTTCCCTTAAAGTTTGCTCTTCATCAAAGTCTATGTGAATTCTTAAATTTTCATCAATTTGCCTTACTTCTTCTGGAATACTTAGAGATTTCCTTTCCCATTCTAGCTTGATCAATAATTGTGAATCATTTAAAATATTTTCTGCTATATTCTTTAAACCATCGCCCCACTCAATTAAGTTTTCAACATTTTCTATTAAGTCAGCAAGAGACGTTTCCTTATCTGGGTCGCCCAATTTTTCAGCAAGTAAGCCACTCCCTGCCGATACAAGTGCATCTACTAAAAATCCACCAGGTATGAACCAGCCCGCAACTGCGCCTAACAAAGGTATCGCTCCCAAAAATCCTTTATTGAATCTCTCATTATTTAATACTTCTTCAAGTTCCTTGCCAATAGTATTTAGTCGCTTTATAAGATTATCGATCTTCCCAATTTCACGTCTGATTTCACTAGGATTGCCAATAGTAAGTTTCATTTCCTCGGCAATTTCTGGCAGTTGGTTTAGAAGGTTTTCAATGTCAGCCATGATTTACTCTCCTTTAGAGTGGAGGAATCCCCACTCTAGTTTATCAATAATCGTTTAACAGCTAGCTAATTAAAACTTCCACTCGTGGTTGGGATCGGCGAGAGCAGCCTGCACAGAAGATAAATTAGCCAGTTCTTTAAACGGGCTAGACTTAGCAAGCTCTGTAATCGAATCTAATGCTAATCCCAGTTGCTCATTATTACCAGATGCTATTGCTCGATCGACCACATCGAAAAGTTGATTAAAATTTTGCGATCGTTCATCAAAAGAGCGATCGAGGTACTCCATTAATAAGTCACGTTGAGCTTTAATCTTGGCGAGGCTTTCCTTTTCCCAAGCTTTGATTTCACGGCGCTTTGTCCGCTCTTGTTCAGCGATTTGCTTGTACTCAAGGTAATGTGCAATAACTTGCTGAAAGGCATCAGCACCGCTAACAAACGCTGCTATTTTGCTCATTGTTAATTTCCTCACATATTACGGTATTTTGCTTGAATATTCGCCACGGCAGAATTCAGATTTCCTTGGCTATCTAACACAGGGGTTTTCATAATTTCTACAAGGCCTTTCACCAGTAGGGCTACCTGTTGAAACTTAGCAGCATCTTGAACTCGATCAAAGGGTTTTGATTCAAGTTCGTTGAGAAGTAGAGCAACGCGGCTATCTAACTCAGACACCAATTTGCCTAATTCTTTGACTCGCCGTTCGACTTGTCGGATGAAATCTCTAGCCTCTTCAATTTTGGCAACTTCAACGTTAACCTGAGCTTCGTATTCACGTGCTTTCGTTAAAGCTTCCTCACCTTTACCTGCAATTTGGAAACCGCCAACAGCTAAAGCAGGGCCAAGTGCAATACCTCCGAGTACAGCCCCACCTAGTGCCATGCTGCCACCGCCTAACCACGCCGCCACACCAGACATACCGAGTTGAGAAACAGCTACATTGGTACTAAACAAGCCAAAAAATTGAGGAACTGCAACTGTCCCAAAAGTTTGGGCCACGCCTACTGCTGTAGCACCAGCCGCCGCGCCTGCCCCTGCGGATGAAGTCACACCTTGGAATACTTCCTGACCTTCCAGCGCGACAGTTTTGTATTCTTTTAGCTGCTGAATTGATATGCCTTCTAGTCCCGCTAAAAATTTCATATCACTTTGGGAAGCTTTCTGGCCAATGCGTTCGATGAAAGCCACAAACCGCCCAATAGTACGATGCCTTACACGAATTTGCAGTTGACCGTAAACTTCTGCTAATCTGTTGGCTGCTTCCCAGTCTACTTTTAGATCGCTGACTGCTTTCTCGTGTCGATGTTGGGATCGTTCTCCTATTTCCTTGGCTTGATTGATGTTACCAAAGCCTTCAGTACCTTTCACAGCGCCATACGCAGCAGTAGCTAAAACAGCAGCGCCCATAATAAACGGAATTACAAAAATCATAAACTACTCCTTTTCTTCCCAGTAAATCAATCACCCAAAGACACGTTTAGCTCCCAGTTTTTATCCTCCATCTCTTGATATGAATATGTCAAATCGCCTCGCCTACCGATCTGAATTGTGTAAAACTCTGCTTTTCTTATACCATTCACTTCGATAGAAAATTGGCAGTGGTTATCAGATATTATTTTACCTATGCCTAACTCTCCAGTCGCAATGGTTTCTCCTTTATGATCTTTTACTAGCACCTGCCTACCACTTTTAATATCCCCGTAACCTCCTTTTCCATTACAAAACTGACCCACTCCACCGAAGAAGTCATCCTTGAGTGTTAGTGAGCCTTTAATATTGTGATTGAAGCCTAAAAAAGGTATTCCTTTAAAGGTTAGAGTTGCTAAGACAATAACTCCTACTACAATCAAACGTTTTTGACGATCTGGATTTTCATTAATATAATTTTGACCGATGTCTAACAATTCTTTAAATTTTCGTTCTCTAAGCAGCTCAATAATCGGAGTCAATAGATCAGTCAAATTTGCAAATTTATCTGTTGATAATTTTTTTGAATCTGAACTAACCTCTGCCTTTAGCTCAAACTCTCGATTCCAAGCCGGAAAATCCTCACCCGCCTGCTGCCCGTAAACCTTCACAGAAGCGATCGCCCCCGCCTTCAAATTCATCAACTCCCTGCGGACAATCCTGATAGAAGCCTCCTCATCAGGAACCCGATCGCCCTCCAGCATCACCTGCAAACAACCATCTTGCAAACTCGCAGTCGCACTAATCCCCTTATTCTGTAACGGAAAATTTAACAGAGATGCGATCGCCTCCACATCCCCAAGCTTAGCCCGTTCCTTCAAACTAAGCTGATTTGACTCCGTATTTTCACTAGAAATTGCCCGCCCCTCTGTAACATCCGTAACAGGCAACTTTTGCCCCGCCACTTCAAACTCTTGACTCCACGCCGGCACCTTCGCACCTGTCTGTCGCCCGTAAACCTTGACTTTCTCAATCGATGCAGCCCCCAAACCAGCGATCGACTTACTCACCCACACGGCCAAGACTTGCTGACTAGGCGCTTCAGCCGATTCCAGCATCACCTGTAAACAACCATCCTTAAGGGAAGCTGCGGCGGTGATGCCCTTGGCTTGTAGCTGGCGGTTCAGCAGAAGCGCGATCGCCTTTGCATCTCCCTGTTTCGCGAGTTCCAAAATATTCGGTTGTGTCATAACAGGTAGATACAACTAGCGCTGAGCCTAACATTTTCTGCTTTAAGTATAAATTATTTCCTAATTGCCCAAAATTTTCAAGCCATATAAAGTCATATTTAGTAGTTTTTTCCATCCCAAGGAGGTCATAAAAAGTCATATTTAGTTGGTTGCTACTAAAAAAGTCATATTTAGTTGGGTTATAATCTGGTCAACCCCTTGCATATACGTGACCGATGGACGTTGAAGAAGCCTTAAAATTTACAGACCATCTAGCTTTAACTACTACAGGAAAACACTTAGATAGTCTGCAAAAAGCTATACTGCGCGGCGCTTGGGACAATCAGAAATATAAAGAAATTGCACAGCATCACAACCGTTCAGAGAAATATGTTAAAGAAGTTGGCTTTAAATTGTGGAAGCTTATGTCAGTTGCATTAGGTGAGGAACAAGTATGTAAAGCAAACTTTAGAGCTAAATTGGAAAATTTACAAGCTTCTAATATTGTCTCACTTGTCGGGAATGGCTGCATCCATATTGGCAACATCTCTGCTGAAAGTTTGCACTCCCCAGAAGCCTCACAATCTGAACCGCAAGACCAGGATAAATTTAACGAAAAAATAAGCAATTCCGAACCTATACAGCAATTAGACTTATCCGACGCACCCGAAATCTCGACATTTTTCGATCGCACATCCGAACTTTCCACCCTAGAAAACTGGATTTTAAGCCGC
Organism: Microcoleus sp. AT8-A3; assembly: GCF_036705675.1. Taxonomy (NCBI): domain Bacteria; kingdom Bacillati; phylum Cyanobacteriota; class Cyanophyceae; order Oscillatoriales; family Microcoleaceae; genus Microcoleus; species Microcoleus sp. AT8-A3. The sequence goes on along the minus strand of NZ_JAUBVD010000020.1, from coordinate 11,337 downwards.
ACCCGCCTCATCACCATCCTCGGCTTATCCGGTATTGGCAAAACCGCCCTTACCCTCCAACTAATCCCGCAAATTCAACACGAATTCGACTGCATCATCTGGCGAAGCCTCCGCAACGCGCCACCCCTCCAAACACTCGAAACCGACTTAATTCAATTCTGTAGGGGCGGTGCCCCCGTGCCCGCCCCCGAAGAAAGGGCAACCACGGGGGGATTGCCCCTACAATATTTACGATCGCACCGCTGTCTCATCATTCTCGATGACGTGCAAACAATCTTCAGCAGCCAACAACTAGCAGGAAACTACCAACCTGGCTATGAAAACTACGGCGCATTCTTCAAACAAATAGCAGAATCATGCCACAACAGTTGCCTAATTTTGATTAGTTGGGAAAAACCCAGAGAAATTGCTGCCTTAGAAAGCAACCCAAAAAATTGTCAAACATTGCAACTCAATGGTTTAGGCGAACCAGCGCGAGAAATATTTATAGAAAAAGGTTTACTTGAATCAGAAAAATGGTCAGAATTGATTGAACTTTACAACGGAAATCCATTGTGGTTGAATACAGCAGCCGCTGCAATTCAAGACTTATTTAACGGCAATATTTCTGAATTTTTATCCTATGATAGCCTAGTTTTAGGAGACTTAGAATATTTATTTCACCAACATTTTCAGCGCTTGTCAGACTCCGAAAAACAAGTAATGTCCTGGTTGGCAAATCAAAACAAACCAGTCGAAATTTCCAAAAAACCAGCCCTTCTGGAATTGTCCCCTTCAGAATTCCTCAAAGCCGTCGAATCCTTGAGACGGAGGTTATTAATCGAAAAAGTCCAAAAGGGCGATCGCACCCTCTTCACAGTCCAACCAGTAATCGCAGAATACATAAAAACCAACATTTTGTACCAATGTTAATAAACCTGTAGGGGCGGGTTCACCAACAATATTTGAAACAAACAAACAGGTAAAATAAACCCGCCCCCACCCACGCATAGGGCCGGGGCGGGTTTATAAATACCCTGGATGTGAATTAGAAATACTGGTGAACCCGCCCCTACAGCAACTATATCTATTTAACCGGACACGATATAACTTGAAAACATCTCAACCCATAGCGCATCAATCCGCGTTCATCAGCGGTTAAAAAATAAAAACATCAAACTACAAACTACGCATGAGGCCAGAAACCGGCTTTTTTACCGAATCAGTAGGCTGCAACGCGTCTTTTCATAAAAAACCCGGTTTCTTTAGTCGGAGTGCGATCGCGAACTGTTTCAGCAAAACTTGCATCCAAACAGCCCCATTTAGCCTAAAATTAAAAAGACTGACTAGCCAACAATGCCCTATGTTTGAAGCCCTTGCCGATCGACTCGAATCCACCTGGAAAAAACTGCGCGGACAAAATAAAATCTCCGAGTCCAACATCCAAGACGCGCTCAAAGAAGTCCGCCGCGCCCTCCTGGAAGCCGATGTCAACCTCCAAGTCGTCAAAAACTTCATCTCAGAGGTAGCGGCAAAAGCACAAGGCGCAGAAGTCGTTTCAGGCGTCCGTCCCGACCAACAATTCATCAAAATCGTCCACGACGAACTCGTGCGCGTCATGGGGGAAACCAACGTACCCCTAGCCACCGCCGAATCCGGGCCCACAGTTATCCTGATGGCTGGTTTGCAAGGAACCGGGAAAACCACAGCTACCGCCAAACTAGCACTCCACCTCCGCAAGCAAAATCGTACCGCACTGCTAGTCGCAACCGACATTTATCGACCAGCCGCGATCGACCAATTGCTGACCCTTGGCAAACAAATAGACGTACCAGTATTTGAATTAGGCAAAGACATTGACCCCGTAGAAATTGCCCGCCAAGGCATCGAACACGGCAAACAAATTGGCATTGATACCATCATCGTCGATACCGCAGGTCGCCTGCAAATCGACCAAGACATGATGGCAGAATTGGGCCGCATCAAACAAACAGTACAACCCCACGAAACACTGTTAGTTGTTGATGCCATGACCGGCCAAGAAGCAGCAAATTTAACCCGCACCTTTCACGAACAAATCGGCATTACCGGCGCAATCTTAACCAAATTAGACGGCGACAGCCGCGGCGGTGCAGCCTTATCCGTGCGGCAAATATCCGGCGCGCCGATTAAATTTGTCGGCGTCGGCGAAAAAGTGGAAGCCTTGCAACCATTTTATCCCGATCGCATGGCATCGAGAATACTAGGCATGGGCGATGTCTTGACGCTAGTAGAAAGGGCGCAAGAAGAATTCGACATCGCCGATGCCGAAAAAATGCAAGAGAAAATGCTCACGGCAAAGTTTGACTTTACCGACTTTCTCAAACAAACCAGACTGTTAAAAAATATGGGTTCCCTCGGCGGCATCATGAAAATGATTCCGGGGATGAACAAACTCTCAGACGAACAAATGCGGCAGGGAGAAGTGCAGCTAAAACGCACCGAAGCCATGATTAATTCCATGACAGTTGAAGAACGCCGCAATCCCGAACTTTTAGCAAGTTCTCCATCCCGCCGCCGCCGCATCGGCAAAGGCGCAGGCTACGCAGAAAACGACGTAACAAAGCTCGTCAGCGATTTCCAGAAAATGCGTACAATGATGCAGCAAATGAGTCAAGGCAACTTTACAGGAATGGGAGGATTGCCGGGAATGCCGGGAATGCCGGGAATGGGCGGCCCCGGAGGAATGCAGCCCGGTTCCCGTGGCTATATGGGTGCCCAGCAGAAGAAGAAAAAGAAAAAAGATAAGCCTAAAAAAGGTTTCGGACAGTTGTAAAAAGCATCTGATATATTGCAAAATTGTCAACAATTTAGGGGCGGGCTCACCAACCATCTTTGAAACAAATCAAACAATCTGATAAACCCGCCCTCCCCCGCACGATGTCAACAATGTAGGGGCGGGTTCACCAACCATCTTTGAAACAAATCAAACAATCTGATAAACCCGCCCTCCCCCGCCAGAATTTACATCCATATTTTAGCCAACAAATTCACGGTACATTTGTAATTTGGGTGGGCGGTACCTTGGTATTTTTGGTTGGGTAGGGGCGGGTTTACTATATTGATTGATGTTTGTCAGACATGGTTGGTGAACCCGCCCCTACAGAATTTATGTCTATTAGTTTTAGGTTTTTTGTGACCGATTTCTACCTAAAAAAGCGAACAATTGAATATGGTACAAACAATTACTCAACCAGAAACTATATCTATAGAATTGCCAAATGCGATCGCCCTTTTTGTCACAGGCGAACAATTCGATATCCTAGCATTGGCAAATCCCGACTTGAGATTAGAAAGAACCGCAGAAGGAGAATTAATAGTGAATCCACCCACCGGAGGCGAATCAGGCAGCCGCAACCTCAGTATCAGTACGCAAGTAGGCAACTGGTGTGAAGCAAACGAAGATTTAGGAGAAGGCTTTGACTCTTCTACCGGATTCATCCTTCCTAACGGTGCTCGCCTTTCTCCCCACGCTTCCTGGGTGAGTCGAACTCGCTGGGAAGCACTAACTGCACAAGAACGCAAAGGCTTTGTTCCGCTGTGCCCCGACTTTGTAGTAGAATTGCGTGAAGCGAAGCTATCCCGTAGGGAATCGGCCTCGGATTCTCTCTCAACCCTCCAAGAGAAGATGCGCGAATATATGGAAAATGGAGCGAGATTGGGCTGGTTAATTGACCCGCAAAACCAGCGGGTAGAGATTTACCGACAGCAGGCAGAAGTAGAAATATCGATCCAGCCGAGTTGTCTGGCGAAGATGTATTGCCGGGATTTGTATTGAATTTGAGGCGAGTGTGGCGATAAACAGCATTCATACAGCGTTCATGCGTCCATCTGCCAACATCTGCGGTTGCAATCCCATCTACTCTCCCAAAGTTCCCTGATACTCATCCGGTACAAATTCCGTAACCACTTGGCCGCCACCACCGTCGCCTTTAACAATCACAGTTTGATTTTTCAACTCTCCCGCCGCCCTCGGCCCAGTCAAATTAAACACCGGATTTAGCTGCCGATAAACCACATTTCCTTCTGCATCAAAAGTCTGATTAGTTAAATACCACGTTACGCGATCGGTATTTAATTGAGATTGACGTTTTTCCCCAATTCCTACCACATTTCCCGTCAAATAAAAAACTTTTTTCTCTAAATCTCCCCGCCCCGTATCCCCAGTCATCGTCACCTTTTCCACGCGGTGAAAAACCTTCACAGGCCCAGGCGATATCACAGATTGCGCCGGAAAATTCCAACTCATCAAACTGCTTTCTATTTGCAGCGGCGGATCAGAAGGCATCAACTGAGCGTTTTTTGTCAGCGTCGCAATCTTGGTTTTTAAGTCTACATCTACTTGGTCGGCAAAACCGCTGTCTGTTACTATTTTATCTTTGTATCTGTCAATTTGAGTAGGTTTGGTGCTGTTTACCTTTTGTTGATCCATAAACCACACTAAGTGCTCGGTTCGCAATTGCAAAACCGGATCTTTAACATTCGCCACCACAGAGCCGAATAACTCCATCCTCTTAGCCCTAGTGAAAACCCGCGCTTCCTTCGCTGAAGCCGTCACCTGTTTGTTCTCTCCCGTCAAATTGTTGCGGACAACTAAAACATCCTCCTTTGGCCGCCACTCCAACTCATTTCCCCGCAATACCACTCCATTTTTAAGGTCAGTAGCGACTATGTTACCTTTGAGAAAAACTTGATTTCCTTCCTGAAATACCTGGCCAGTTTCTCCCTGAATATCGTAAATTTCTTTGCCATCTTGAAACAATTTGCCTACAGGTTTCTGAACGTTAACTATTTTTTTGTCTTTGCTGTAAACGGCATTTTGTGAGTTGACTTTCCAGAACGTCTCGCCCTTTTCGTTTGCTTGTTCTAGAGTTACTTTGTTTAAAGTTAAAGTGCTGTTTGACTGTTGAGCAGTTTGGAGATCCTCAGCTAATTTGTTCTTTTGAGTCTCTTGCGGAACTGCACAAGCACCAATCCCCAAAATCAGTGCTGCTAAAAATAGCAGCCTCAATTTTGGGGAGTTGAGATTGGGAATTTGGGATTGGAGATGAATCATTGGGAATAGGGAATTGATAATAGGTAATTGGGAATGGGAATGGGGAATTGGTAATTGATAATTGGGTCGTGAAAAACACTTAATCAAAAATTAAAAATGTGTCATGCTTTGTCTAAATTTTTAACTTCTAATTCTCAATGATTCAACCCATTAATCATCACCTATTAACCCTTACCAATTACCCATTACCAAATCCCTATCTGTCGTCGTGTTCCTCCATCAAGCTCAAACCAGACAAAGGGCGGTAAGCATAATTAGGGCGCGATGTTTTTTGGATGTCGTCCTTAATCATTTCCAAATCGATATAGCGATCGGCTACATTAATCAAACTGTCGCTCGTCATCGATCGCAAACTCACCACCTCTACCCGCACACCGCGATAGCTCACAGCGTCTACAGCATAAGCCAAGTCGCCGTCACCGCTCACCAAAACCGCCGTGTCGTAAGACCCGACTAAAGCCATCATATCCACAGCGATTTCTACATCCAAATTCGCCTTCTTAGAACCATCTGGCAACTGTACCAAATCCTTAGAAATCACCCGGTAGCCGTTGCGGCGCATCCACAGCAAAAACCCCTGCTGTTTCTCGTTAGTGCGATCGACACCCGTGTAGAAGAAAGAGCGCAGCAGCCGCGATCCCGCAGTTAAACGGCACAGCAGCTTAGTGTAATCAATCTCAATTCCTAACTGCAAAGCCGCGTAAAAAAGGTTAGAACCGTCAATAAAAATTGCCACTCTACCACGATTTTCTAGTACCTGTTCCGGCGTAAAAAGGTCGTTGCTTTCTATTCTATTCAACATGATTGTTATGCCTCAATTTTTATGAAAGATTGGTAAGGAAATAACTGCTAATTCGTAGTCTGTCATCACACCCAGAGCGCTGGCTGCCAACTATGAAGGTACTGTTTACAGCAGTTCGATCCGCTTAAAAACAGGTTGGGGTTCCCCCAGAGTTTGGTTTGCAGGCAAAGCGCCCCAGGCAGCATGAGCTGCAAAATTCGCTAAACTGTTAACTGTAACCCGATCGTTAAAGTCAATTGAAAAACCTAGCTGTTGATAGATAGCGTTGCTGATATTGGGAATAATGGGCGATAAAAGGTAAGATGCTAGTCTAACAGATTCCAGAACAGAATATAGCACTTGTTCAACACTTTCGATCTGTCCCTGCTTGTACAAACTCCAAGGTGCTTGCACGTCAATAAACTTGTTCCCGGCTCGCACTAATGCAAGCACGGCTTCGCAAGCCTTGCTAAAAGCCAACTCTTCGTAAAAACCCGCTACTCGATCGCCCAAATCCAGGCTCATAGCCTTGAGAAGGTTATCGCCCTCAATGTTTTCTCCCAACACATTTGGTACGCAGGCACCGCAATATTTGCGAGCCATGTTTAGGGTACGATTAAGCAAATTCCCCAAATCATTTGCTAGCTCAGCATTCAATATATTGATAAACCGAGTTTCGTTAAAATCGCCGTCCTCTCCGAACTCAATTTCTTTAAGGAAATAGTAACGTACTGCGTCAGCGCCGTATTTGTTGACCAATTCGACAGGGTTTAAAGTATTACCCTCCGTTTTCCCCATTTTTTTGCCGTCTTTGGTCAAAAACCCGTGTGCGAAAACGCGACCCGGCACCAGTAGATTCGCTGACATCAGCATTGCCGGCCAGTAAACTGCGTGGAAGCGAAGAATATCTTTGCCGATCAAGTGCAAGTCAACCGGCCACCATTTAGATAAAGCATTCTCCAAAATCGGGTCGCTGTCCGGATCTAGCAAGGCGGTGACGTATCCCAGCAAAGCGTCAAACCACACGTAGATGCTGTGACTGGGGTCAACTGGCATTGGCAGACCCCATGCGAGATTCACTCTAGAAATGGAAAAGTCTTGCAGTCCAGAGTTGACGAAACTGAGCACTTCGTTGCGTCGGCTTTCCGGCGCGATGAAGTCGGGACGTTCTGCGTACAATGCCAGCAGTTGGTCTTGATACCGTGACAGACGGAAAAAGTAATTTTCCTCGTCGCGCCACTCAACTTCCTTGCTGGTGTGGACAGAGCACCGATTTCCCGGCAACAATTCCCGTTCATCCTTAAATTCTTCACAGGAGACGCAGTACCAGCCTTGTTGCTGGTTCAAGTAGATGTCGCCGGAGTTCCAGACGCGCTGGAAAAATTCTTTGACAATGTACTCGTGACGCCGCGAAGTTGTGCGAATGAACCGATCGTACTGGATATCGAGTTGCTCCCAAAGCGTCTCAAACGCCGGAACCACTGAATCGCAGTGAGCTTGGGGCGATCGTCCCAAACTCTCGGCTGTCCGCTGAATTTTCTGCCCGTGTTCATCCGTCCCCGTAACCAGCAAAACAGATTTTCCCCGCAGCCGCTCAAATCGCGCTAGGGCATCCGCAGCCATAGTCGTATAAGCGCTGCCAACGTGAGGTAAATCGTTTACATAATACAGAGGCGTTGTTATCGCAAAGGTATTCTTAGTTTTATCAGTCGATTTCATTGAATGCTAAAAGAAAATTCCCTAAATTTCGTTTCGATCTTAACTCAGCGGTTAAATTTTTTATGGAGTGGCAATCAAGCCAAATACACTGCAAGTTATTTGCAATTGTCTAACCCGGGCTATTCCCAAAAGAAATATTGCTTTCCTATCCACACTAATCTTTTTTAGTTGTTTTTGACCAACTCTCTAAAATGTCTTAATATTTTGACATTCTGCTGCCTTGGGAATCGACGCTCCCAGGGTGGACGCCTCATCTATTCATTGGTCATAGCCGCTATCCCTAGAGCGGTTTTAGCAGCCCACCCGGTTGGCAACAAAACTCGTCAGTTGGGCTGCTAAACCCGCCGTTCGACTAACACTCCGCGACCACTTTCTGTAAATGCCCGATCGCTCACCATCGCCATCTCTTTCTCCCGATCGCTGGAAAGTCGATCGCCCGCAACTCCTGCCACTTTCCGAGCCACTCATGGACACAGAAACCGGGTTGTTTACAAAACTCTCTTGTCAACTGCCAAGCTTTAGTTTCTTGCCCCAAAAAGAGTATAAAAGCCTAGTTTTTTTGTCACCAAACCCGGTTTTTAAAGGTTGTGAGTACATCCACAGACAATAAAACCCCAAGCCAATTAAGCTTGGGGCTATCAAATTAGGGTGCATCTAACAAAGGATTATCCGATCGCCCTCGATCCCCATCAGGAAAACCAACTCGATTTCCGCCAATAGCTTCTGACAAATAATCCGCCGCAGCTTCCACAACCGCGATCGCATTTTCGTAAACCATCCGCGTCGGCCCCAAAACCCCAACACTACCCACCGGCACCGATCCCCGGCGGTAAGTCGAAGAAATCAGAGTACAGCCACGAATCGGTTCTAAAGAATTTTCCGAACCAATACGCACCGTTACCCGCTTCCCTGGCGTGTCTAACTCCGGCGATTCAAAAATCAAAGGCCAAAGCAGTTCCTGCTCTTGTTCGAGCAATTGCACCAGGGTTTGAACTTGCTGCAACTGCGAAAACTCAGGCAAGCGCAGCGCTTCTGCTAAACCGCCGATCAGAATCCGCGTGTAGGTTGGATTGCTTTGGCGGCTGCTCAAAGCAGTCAGCATAGTTCCCATCCACTCAGCGTACAGCTCAAAGTCCCGGCCTAACTCGCTCCAGTCTACAGCCGAGAGTTCCGAGAGCGATCGTCCCCGCAACTTGCTGTTCAAAAAATTCGACAAAATCTGCAACTGGCGATCGACAATTTCGGCATCAGGCGTGTTACCTTCTGCATCCCTCGGCAACTGCACCAAAACCGACTGAGTTTCGTAGGCATCCGTCACCACTATCAGCATCACCTTTCCCGGCTCTAGCTGCACCAGTTGCAAGTGGCGCAAGCAAGCCATATTGGTTTGCGGTATGGTGATCATGGCTATGTAACCGCTGATAGTTGCCAGGATTTGAGCAGCGCCGCGGAGTGCCGCGTCCATGCGACCGTCCGACCAATTGAGTTGGTCTAGTACCTGTTCCACCTTGCGGGCCAGCGTATCAGACGGCTGAATCAACTGGTCTACATAAATTCGGTAGCCGGAGTCAGAGGGGACTCGTCCTGCCGAAGTGTGGGGCTGATAAAGCAGTCCAGCTTTTTCAAGAGTCCCCATCGCATTGCGAATTGTAGCTGGGCTGACGCTGAGGTTGAATTCGTCAGCCAAAGCTTTTGAGCCAACGGGTTCCGCTGTTGCTATGTAGTGGCGAACCGTTGCCCAAAGGATGTGTTGTTGCCGATCGGTGAGGTTAACGCGCACAGATATTTAAGCAGAATTAGAATTTAGAGTTGAAAGTCGCTATATTAATCGAAACGTCTGTACCAAAATGGCGATCGGGCAGACTTACCTCTTTAAACATAACAGATTTTAGGTTAAGGAAGAAGTCAGTTGTTATTGGTTATTGGTTATTGGTTATTGGTTATTTGTAAGTTTTAACGCCCCATGCCCCATGCCCCATGCCCCATGCCCCATGCCATCTAATCATGTTCTTTCAGAATATTTTGCAGGTAACTAGCCACTGCATCCGGCTGTTCCACCATTGCCAAATGGCCACAATCGGGAAGCTGAAGGACATTCTCGCCGCAACCTTGGAACATCCAGTGAAAGCTAGCCAAATGCAGCACGTATTTTGGTTCCATAATTTTGTCTTTAGTGCCAGCAATAAAATAAACAGGCTGCTTGAGTTGGGACACAATTTGTGGCAAGAGGTGAATCTGGGCTTCTGTGGTGGAGTCCAACAAAGCCCCCAAAGCTGCATCTGGATGAGCTCCCACGAAATCTATTAAGCGCTGCCGTCCCCAGGATCTGCCGATCGAGCGGGCTACAGAATCGCGGGCAAACACGTAATCTGCTAACGGCAACCGAGGCAGCCAGCCGGGACGCATTGTCACTAGCTGCTTGCCTACCGCTCGAAACCGCTCGAATTCTTCCTTAAGATAGATGCCGCCCCCTGCATTGATGCAGACCACGCCTTTAACGCGATCGGAGAATTTGCTGGCTCCCCAAAGGGCGATCGTACCGCCCAGAGAGTGTCCCACCAGCCAAGCAGAAGATATATCGAGTTTTTCGAGTAAAATTTCCAAATCGCCAGCGTAAGCTGCCGGAGTGTAGCAGGAATTTAGCGGTTCGGAATGCCCATGATGAAGGCCACCGTCGGATTGAGAATCGCCAAACCCCCGCAAATCGTAGGTAAGGCACTGATAGTTTGATGCCAAGCGATCGGTCAAAGGTTGCCAGTAGTGGCGGCTTAACAGCCAGCCGTGGACAAATACCAGAACCGGGGAAGTTGAAGTCGGAGCCGTCAAATCGTAAGCGTGCCGAACCCCTAGGATGTCGATTGTTGCCATACTTTTATCCTACCCGCTCCATAAGACCGATGTAAACCTATGTATAGCCTTTCTCAGAAAGAGAGAGTACGCCGAAATCCTGTGTTCTCAAGCTTTTTCAGTTCAATTGTTTACCTCATCTACCCAACAAGCGCTATAAGTTAAGTCAAAAATACTCAACTTTATCGATTTACCGCTTACTTCCTGGTGCAACGCGCGGTCGCTGACGCTACTTTTGTCCACTGCACGGGCAATCTTGGCATAGCTTGCCCTTTTATGCGATCGGCCGAGAATAAATATTCCTTCAAACCAGCGTTCTATGTTTTTTGCAGTATTCAAATTTCTCTCTGCTGTATGAGCGCAATTGCGACATAAATCAGCGCGATTTTTTTAAAGGTATTTTGCGGCAATAATTTTCCCAAAGTTAGCCGATTTGAAAGTTGTTAACCCTCGGCATTACATTGTCAAATTATATATTTTTTTGTAGGTAACTTACCAAATAAATTCGTACTTCCTACCTTCAACTATTCAATCAACTAAATTTTTAGAATACAACAATTTATTTAATCTCTTAATTCTCTAGCCAGCGTTACCTATCCATATTTTTGGGCGAGGTGATACATAATTTTATGGAGCGCATTTTTGCGGATATTTGCGACTTTTGCCTGTAGTCCCGCGATCTTATTTAAGTAAATAGGCGCTGTAAAACTTAAAAATATTGACAACATCGTTTCGGCGTGTCCCATGTTTATGAGAACCGCTATCTACACTCGTTTGTACGAAAAATGTTGCCGAGCTTTTTATCCTATCTCACTGGAAAACTTCTGCAAACTAATGTCTATAGCAATCCTAAATGATTCGTGTAATTCTTGTAGGGGCTCTCCCCACGCCCGGTTGCCCCGATGCAGGCTGGGGT
>NZ_JAUBVD010000138.1:0-1387 GCF_036705675.1 Microcoleus sp. AT8-A3 | reverse complement strand
GCGGATTTTGGCGTTAGGAACTAGCGCTTCTGCCTGTGGAGGGGATGTAAGTCGATCTGGTAAAACTTCGGTTTTGTTGGACGCCCCGCCCCGTTGAATCAGGAAGCCAGCGCTGTACCACTTAAGTGGTCAGCGTCTGGTAGTTCACGACAAAGTTAAAAATTTGTGTGTGGGGGAAAGCATGGATTCCTTAAAAGGGCGAGATTTATTAAGTCTGGCAGATTTAAGCATTGACGAATTAAATTATTTGCTGGATCTAGCAGCCAGTTTAAAATCGGGAATGGTCAAGCTGAAACGCAATAAAGTTCTCGGCTTGTTATTTTCCAAAGCTTCAACGCGAACGCGGGTAAGTTTTACGGTAGCAATGTATAAATTGGGAGGGCAAGTGATTGACCTCAATCCCAACGTTACACAAGTCAGCCGCGGGGAACCTTTGGTAGATACAGCCAGGGTTTTAGACAGATATTTAGACATTTTGGCGATTCGGACGTTCGAGCAAAAGGACTTAGCAACTTTTGCTAATTATGCGAAAATTCCTGTGATTAATGCGTTGACAGATGACGAACACCCATGTCAAGTTCTGGCGGATTTAATGACAGTAAAAGAGTGTTTTGGCAAGCTAGAAGGATTGACCCTGACTTATTTGGGCGATGGCAATAATATGGCTAATTCGCTGATGTTGGGCTGTGCAATGACGGGAATGAATGTAAGAATTGCTTGCCCTCAAGATTTCGGGCCCAATGCTGAGATAGTGGAAAAAGCTAAGAATATTGCTCAGGGAAAAACCGAAGTTACGGTGACGACGGACGCAGAAGCTGCTGTGAAGAATGCTCAAGTGATTTATACTGATGTTTGGGCGAGTATGGGACAGGAAGAGGAAGCAAAAATCAGAATTCCTTTGTTTGAACCCTATCAGGTAAATGAACAATTGCTGAAGTTAGCCGATAAGAATGCAATTGTATTGCACTGTTTGCCCGCACACCGGGATGAAGAGATTACCGATGCAGTGATAGAAGGCAGTCAATCGCGCGTTTGGGATCAGGCAGAAAATCGGATGCACGCTCAGCAAGCTTTGCTCGCAAGCATTCTGGAAAGCGATTAGGTTTGTAGTAACGACTTCAGTCCTTAAAGATGTTGTCAGTAAATATGTCGCCATTTCGCCAGTCCGCCAGGGGTTTAAACCCCTGGCTCAAAGCTTAAGTCGGTTTTAACCGACTGCGACTATTAGATTTATTGTATCGATTTTTTAGGCGAATAAAATTGCCGATGAATTCAAAATAGTTGGCGGTTTTACAAACAGATTAAATACTCAGGGTAAGAGCATCTCAATCATGCTTGACAAAAGCACTTGAGAATTTGCATCATATAGTCATTGTTCATCGCAGCC
>NZ_JAUBVD010000117.1:0-6465 GCF_036705675.1 Microcoleus sp. AT8-A3 | reverse complement strand
GCCTTCCAAGCTAACTATGCGGGTTCGATTCCCGCTGCCCGCTTATGTCTATAAAAACCTAGAACCCTTGAGAAATCAAGGGTTTTGGCGTTTCTAGGGCTTAGCCTCTATGGTTGCACAAGGCGTTTTGGAGACAATTTGGAGACAATTTGGAGACAAAGACGGGCTGTTTGGAGACAAATTGGAGACAAATTGGAGACAATTTTGGAGACAATCAAGTCCCTGTGTGTGCCAATATGTCCAAAACTGCCTTCATATCATCCATGTCAGCCTTCGACCTTTCGCGCTGCGCTCTCAACTGGTTGAGCAAGTCGGCTGGCTCTGGAAAATCTGCGACGGTCGGAGCCAAGTTTTTATTTGCTTCTCGATCGCGCCGCACTTCCTTAAGCTCTTGCTCCAACATCTGCACCTTCAGTCCTAAATCGCCGTTGCTCTCGTGTAACTGATTCAGTTCTTTATCCCATTCTGCAAGTTGCTTGTTGGCCGCTTTCAATTCCTGCCTGAGTGATTCATCGTTGCCGTCACTCAGGCACTCAATTTTCCCAGCCGTTCCTCAATGGCGGCCATCCGCTCCATCACGGGGTCAAGGCGATCGGCTACAGCCTTGTCTACACTGTCTACAATTTCTGTAGACACGACGCTATCATTGCTTCGTGTAGACAAATCTGTAGGTGTTGTAGACAGTGTAGACAGATGCACTGTAGACAGTGTAGACGTGCCTGAGACTTCCTTGAGAATACGTTGTGCTGCTTGACTAACCGACTCACCGTCTAGCTTCTGAGCTTCTATCCAGTTCAGAAAGTGACCGGAAGCCCTGAACGATACGACTTGACTTTGACTCATTGTAGACACTTGTATACAGTATTTGTCTACAATAACTGATATCTGTATACACTGTCAACAATTTGTCTACAAGGCTAGTAGACATAAAGCCTACTAGCAGCGGTTTTTGGCTCAAACCAGACTTAAAGCTTCATCAGGTCAGAAGGCTCAAATTCACCTTGCCGAACGTTTCTGACAGGCTTATCGAACCTGACCAAGTAGCTAGTGCTACCACGGCTGCTGTAGATATTGTCCACGACCTCGCCTCGTGCTCCTTGATAGAGACCGCCGACATCCTTGACCACAACCCGATCGCCTATCTCAAAAGTTCTCTGTTTTGGTATAGCGGCCGACTTCATGGGACGAGCAGGCTCAGAACTCAGCAATAAATTTTCTGATTTTTCAGAAGGTGCAGAATCTTGTACCACAGTTACCACAGTAGGCTTTAAGTCTTTACTGGGTAAAGATTCCAACTGTGGTACATCAGTTACCACAGTTGAACCACAGTTAACCACAGTAGTAGCGTTTACTGTGGTAATTGTGGTACAGGGTGTTGAGTCATTGTGGTCATCGTTAAGCCTTGCTGTATAAGGGTTTGAGGTTACTGTGGTAACTGTGGTTGTGGTCAAACAAAAAGAAACAGTTTTTTTCACTGTGGTAACTACCCCAAAATTCATCGCCTCAAGTTCTCCAAAAAATTCTCGAACTTGCTGAGCGGACGGCCGCTGTCTTACATGGAATGCGTGCTGAGCCTCGCGAGTCGATACTATCCCTCCTTTTCGTTCCGCTAAAAGTACCAACCTTGCCAAACTAGGAGCTAAAGCCTTGCGATCGGAGAATTCAGCGTAGAGGCTGGCAATCTGGTCAGAGCTAAATTTGACAAACTTTATCGCCGCTTCCACCGCGCTTTTAGGGATGAGAGGGCTAACCTCAACACCATTGAAAACACAGGTCAGGGTGTGAATGGTGGCGGCAAGCTTACCGACCTTCTCAGGCGTTTTGCCAATCATGGCGCGCATACCTTGTTTAGGCTCCTTCTCACGCCGTTCTTCCTGAGCATTGTAGAAAGCTGTAAACAGTCGCTTGGCTTCTGGGTTAAGCTCGAATTTCATTGCCGGCAGCTCGTCTATTTTTGTGTAAAGCGCTGCAAGCATGGGCGTAATGTCGAAACTTCCGCTGTCTTCCTCAGATAATTTGGAAGCGGCCACGGGTTGAAAAACAAAGTCAAAGCGGGCAAACTTTCCGTTTGAGTCGCTGCAATCCTTCAGCAACTCTGCTAGCACGTCGGGTTGAATCGTCCCAAAAACTGTCAGTAGCAGCCCTTCTAAGTCTGCTTTCACTCCAGAGGCTCGCAGAACGGTACTGCCTGTGCCGTTCCAAAACTCCAGTAAGTCTTCATCGTCACTGCCTTTACCTCCTCGGTACTGGTTGGCAGATTTGAATAAACCCGCAAGCTCATCGCATCGGTACATCAGGGCTTGATCAGGAAACTCTGCGACTTGATATAAAATGCCCTCGCCTGTGGACTTAGAGAAGGAGTACAGCCGTTGCCGTGGCTCTTTTGGGGGCAATCCCTTGTCTTCTCCTTTTGCAGCCTTCCAATTCTTGTAATCTTCCTGGTACTGAGCGACAGCTTTGTCGTACTCCTTGCGAGCCTTCTCCCGTAGCGACTTCATCGGCCGCTCAATCATTGCCCGCATGATGGGTGATTTTTTCTGCGATGACTCCGCAACGATGCCCGCGAAGTAGTTGGGAGTACATCGGTAGTCGGTGTCACGTCGCAATAGTATCTCTGTTCCAACCTTAAAAAGACTGGACACCTGAGCGAGGCCGGCGACTAGATAACACTCAGGTTTGAGGTTCAGTCGCGCCGCCAATTCCTTTATTGGTGCTGCGAGTCCTGGGGGCAAAATTTCTGCCAGTTCGAGTCCTGACTTTTGGGCAGAGAGTAACTGGGCAACCTCGGCCGCCGTGTCTTCAACGTAGGATTCTTGCTCTAGTTCTTGCTCGCGGTCGCGGTAAATTTTCCAGACATCGGCAGAGTTGATTTTGTATTTTTGAGCCAGCTCGGAGACTTTAAGCTGTAGCTGAGACTTCTTGAGGTCGGACTCTAGCAGTGTTTCAATCTCTCCCCCTAGCTCAGAGATGTGGGGAACTTGAACTGGTTCAGGACGGACAACTTTTGCTGTTGCCTGCGGGGGAGTTGCGAAAACTTTCTTCTCTCCGATCGCCGCCTTGATATCCTCAGCAGTTAGCTTGTGATGTTCCACCCAGTCCGCAATGTCTAGCCCCTTGCTTTCGGGTAGGTTTTCCCAGGCTTTAGATTCAGGGAAAGGATAAAGCCATAGCGCGCCGGGGAATTCTTGATGCAATAGCTCAGCGTGTTTGATTCCTGGTTTATCGCGATCGGGAATAATGACAACTGTTGCACCCTCTAAATCACTTGTGTCAGTGATTCGCCACTTGCTAGAGCCGCCAATATTACAGGTGGCGGCTAAGCCTAAATCCCAAAGTATATCGGCGCAGGACTCCCCCTCGACAAGGTAAATAGGTTCGTTATTTGCGATCGCCTTTCTGACCTCTGCGTAGCGGTAAATCGGGATGTTTTCACGCGCTATCCCTTCAGTACCTCCTATCCAACCAATCTGTCGGGAACTTTTGCACTTACCCCAACTTTGTTGAGTCCAGTTAGCCTTGCCACCTTTCCCGTCATCGAACCGCACAACGCGGGCAAGGGGGGAGCCATCGCGGGCGGGATATTCCCAGTAGCGAGTCTGGCGGGGGCGGATGGCTTTCTTTTCTTGTGGGCGGGCATAAAAAACGTGGCCGTCCTTGTCGGTTTTGCTTGTAGCTTCCCAACCAGTAGCGGGCGGTTGGTCGCGGTTGCAGACGGACAACTCACCTATGGAGTAGCACCAGTCAGGTTTGCCACAGTGCGGGCAAGGGTTAGATTTGGAAACTGTGACAAGATTGTCACGGGTGCTTGAAGTTTGCCCGTTGTTCGAGTTAATATTATGGGACATGATGATTTGTCTCGTCTTTCTAAGAGATGGGTGAATTACCTAAAACCGTTGCAGTTCGGGTACCAATCGAGAGCAGCGGTTTTTTGGTGTTTACAATTTTTGGAAAATTCAAGGCATAGGAGGTACCGCCCCGCTAGTTGACTAGGGGTGCGATTAAGCTGTCGTTGCGAGCACAGCCGCCTATTTCGGCATCAGGCAGTGGGATAAAGATTGGGAAGGATGGCGGCGCCCGATCGGTTGCTCGAACAGGTAATTCGATATCGGTGTCTACGAGCACCGATTCTTTAGCAAGCTCAAGTCGAGTCTGGGGAGTTTTCTCAGGCTTGTTGATGAAATACTTTATCTCTGCGAACATCTGGGCTCGGAAGGTACAACAAATATATTTCCAGAGTCTCATCCCTCTCGGATGCCATTCCCGGCTGCGCTCTCCAAACTCCATAAGGGATTCTCCGGCCCCTCCATTCCAGAAAGGCTTTAGACTGCGCTTGACTCGGTTGACAAAGGAAATACATTTTGCATCCATATCGAACATTTTAAGCGACAAGTCGCACTTGATATTTTCGGACAGATTTTGTCCCGGCAACGAACCGAAAACGTAAAAAAAACGTACCGAGAACGTACCAAAACTCACTCGTCGGGTTTAAAGGTAAAAGCACTAGACGAGTGAGTCAGAACAAGGCTTTCAGCGCCGCCAAGTCAGAGGGACTCTTGTCCGAAATTTCGGACGGATTTTTCTGTGCCCTGACCACCCAGAACTGCGTCCCACGGTCGAGGTTGTGGTTCCCCTGGTGTTGACGGAACTGCTCCCCCAAGTTGAGGCAATTGCAATTCGTTGAGGTAGTAAGCGTACTGATTGCCGTCCCCTCGTTGCGGGTAGAACTTGCCGTTAGTTTTCCAGAAGAAATCTTTACCTCGCAAAACCGCCAATACTAACTCTATTTCTGACTTGGTACCAGTCAATCTTAGAGCTGCCGTGGTTGGTATATTCGGCTGTCTAGTCATCACTTTCCCCCTTCACAAATGGCATCAAAAATTCATACTCAGCCTTCGCGTCCCGGTAGGATTGACTACTGCCGGCACTAACTCCCCAAACTTCTTTAAGGATTTTATTCTTGCCAGTGATGCCCTTCGCGTGACATTGCAGAATTAGTTCGACTTGTTCGCGCTGCTTGGTGGATAAATTCACTACTGCGAGTTCGTTAGAATCGCTCGATGTCTGATTCAGTAGCAGTTCTAGTGATTCTCTTATCGAATCGAGTTCTGCCTCTTGTTCGTCGGTTCGTTCGTTTGTTGCCAGGATTTGTTCTGCTTCCTGTTGTCTTTGCTTCTGGGAAATGTATACACTGGTGCTGATTTCATCCACCACATCGGCGGTGATTGCCCGCTCTTTAATTGCCTCAATCTCCCCTTGCTCAGACAGTTTACGAGCGATATTACCAGCGGTAACAGCACAAGCAATCGCAGCACACAAACTGACACCTTGCAGTGCTTTGTGAGTGTCTAGCTTTTTGTCTAGTGCTGCTAGTGGAGTTAACCACAACACGACAGAGGACGCGCTTAATACAAACAGTTTTAGCTGCATGGTTTGCCTCCCTCAATCAATTCGTCTAAGTGTCTGTTGATTTCCTCGGATGCAGCGTCCCAGTCTATCCCCTCACCCTTGTCAACGGCTTCCCAGATTAGATTCCAGCACCAAGTTTCAAACTCATAAAAGAGGTCTGTCGGGTCAGTATTGACCAACAGGTCTAACTCTTTTTTGCGTTTAGCTCGTACAAACTCTTCTGCGCTCTCTTCCTTTTTTTGAGCTACAAAAATTTTCAGCAATTCTTGTTTGTCAACTAGCAGATACAGTTTTCCATCTACGTTTAGCTGCATAGAAACACCCCCAAACCAATCAGCAACATCGCTAAACCACCAATTAAAACAGCCTGTAAGTCAGCCACTGAAATCTTAAGCAACTTACTCAGAGAGTAATCGAGCAACCAGCTCAAACCCCACGCAATCGCAATCGCTGCTAACAAGAATGAGACGGCTTTCATCGCCATTGGATGCAGACTCGCTATCCACCCTAAAAGGGAGAAAGCGACGCATCCGGCAACGAAGTAATTTGCCAGATACATCGCTTTCATTTAGTTAGTCCCTCCCGTGAGTTTGGCTTTAATTTCATCAATCCGAGTACGGGCATCGCTGTCAGCCTTATCAATTCCTAAACCCAGTCGGGCATATCCGGGACGCAAGCTGTGCAAGTGCTTAGCCAGTCGAGTGTCTGAGCGTTTTTTACCCAGTTCATTATCAGCCACAGCACCCTCATATTTGCGGTGATGCCGGTGAACTTTAGCATCGGCTTCTTCAACTTTTGCCAGTGCTTCATAGGCGCGTTTAGACTGTTTTGCACCGTCTGTTTGGTCTTTGGCTAAATCCTTCATTGCGTCCGCTTCTTCCTTGGTAAAGTAGCGCGGTGCTGGCACAACTGGCACACTACGGATGCTGGAAAAATTACCAGGATTTAGCGGTGTGATAACGCTTGTGTCAGTGCTTGCCAAAACTTTTGATTTGTCGATTGCGTGTCCGCCGTCGTTGCTGGCAGTGAGTTTTCCAGCATCAGAATTACCACCAAACA
>NZ_JAUBVD010000019.1:10175-118962 GCF_036705675.1 Microcoleus sp. AT8-A3 | reverse complement strand
TTAATGAACCCTAAACATTTAAGAAATTGGTTTGCTAATTGCTGCTACTGTACCTCATAACAGCGGGAACCGCTGTAAATCTAAAATCTAAAACCCAACATTTATCCGAGGTATTTCCCATGAGCAAGTGGTATCCGCAGCAAATTTTGCAAGAACCCGGTGTCAGAATCACCGCAACCGAAAAACAAACAATTCTTAGCAA
The DNA here is from genome assembly GCF_036705675.1 of Microcoleus sp. AT8-A3. NCBI lineage: Bacteria > Bacillati > Cyanobacteriota > Cyanophyceae > Oscillatoriales > Microcoleaceae > Microcoleus > Microcoleus sp. AT8-A3. The sequence continues at coordinate 118,760 of NZ_JAUBVD010000019.1, read as the reverse complement.
ATTTCCGCCTCCCGACGACAACGGTCAAATCTATGCCGACGGCGTTTTTGAAGGCGGCGGCGTGCGCGGAGTTGCGTTTTTAGGAGCACTCAGGTGCTGTAGCGATTTGGGCATCCAGTGGCGAAAATTGGCCGGCACTTCGGCAGGTGCAATTACTGCCGCAGTATTGGCAACCGACTTGTCAATAGATGATTTAGAGGAAATTTTAGGACAGCTCGATTACAGCATATTTTTAACTCAAAAAAACAGTCCTCTAATTTTAAACGGCGACCCCGCCGACGACTTGCAATCTCCTGCTTGGACTCTACTTTTCTTAACAGTTAGCCGTCAGATGGGAGAATATTCGGCGCAACCGTTCCGGCAGTGGCTGGAAGCAATGCTCGGTCGAGGTAAATTGCACACTTTTGCCGATGTCAAACAAATCGTAAAAGAGCGGGAATTAAAAGTAGTAGTATCCAACCTCAGTCGCGGTGAAATGTTGGTGCTGCCCGACGACTTACACCGACGCGAATCTACCGATTCCGATCCTTTGTATGAGCAGTTGCGACTCAAAAGGGCTGAAGATTTTAGCGTTGCTGAAGCCGTTCGGTTGTCGATGAGTATTCCGCTATTTTTTGAACCGGGAAAACTCGGCGATGACTTAATTGTAGATGGCGGAATTTTGAGCAATTTCCCCCTGTGGATTTATGACAAACAATCCGTCGGTGCGACTCCTGCTATGCCGCGCTGGTTTACCTTTGGGTTTCGATTAGTCGATACCGGAATTGAGACTAAAGTTAAGATTGATACTCCGCTGTCGATGCTGGCGGCGATGTTCCGAACGATGATGAAAGCAAGAGACCGCTATCACCAGCGAGAAATGGATAAGGGCAGGGTGATTAATATTGATGTGACTGACGCTGGGGTGACGACGACGGACTTTAATCTCGATGGCGATCGCAAGGCTCACCTGTACCGCTTGGGGTATTTGTATACTAAGAGGTTCTTTTTGAGTTCCAATTTTAGTTGGGAAAAACACTTGAAGGCTAGGGGCTTTGGGGAAGAGGCTGGAGGTTGAGGTCGCGAAAAGTATACAGAGTAAGGGATTGAGGAATTTTTAAATTAGGGGTTGGCAAGAATAAGATGTGTGTGCTATAGTTAGTTACTGTCATCTTGGAGAGGTGGCTGAGTGGTCGAAAGCGGCAGATTGCTAATCTGTTAAGGGTGTTAACATCCTTCGAGGGTTCAAATCCCTCCCTCTCCGTTTTAGAGCTTCTAGGAAAAAGTTCCTTTTAATCAAATTTTTGGACGGGCTAGAAGCCCATCCCACAAGAAAATTTTGTGGGATGGGCTTCTAGCCCGTCCCAATTATTTTTGCAGTTCAAGTCTAGTCTAGCCGCAATAATCAACTACTAAATCTAATTAAGCACTTTCATCGCTTCGACAACTTGCCGCGAGATAAATGGCAAAATTTCTTCATTCTTGCTATTCTCTTTCCCCTCGGTAAATACAACCAACAAATACGGCCGTAAGCCCTCTATTTCAATATAAGCAGCATCGTGACGAACTTGACTTGTCAGTCCGGCTTTTGACCACAATTTTGCTGATTCTGGCAATCCGCCACCTAAAAAACCCGTTACTTGATTTTCAGGATCTGCCTCTAATTCTGCTGGGTCTAAACTGCGTTTCATTAAACCCATCATTTCTTGCGATGCTTGGGCAGAAACAGCTACGCCGCCGATTATACTGTGCAGCAAACGCGCCGCTGCATTTGTGGTCAGCATATTTCTATGTTCCATTAATTCTCCTAGACAAGCTCGCTCGCGACCATAGGGGCCGTCACACCAGGTTTTCTGATTGACGTTAATATTTTGTAATTCCGGCCAATCCAATGATTGAAAGTAACGGTTGACGATGTTTCGCTGCTGTTTCCAACTTTCAAAGGGGCCTGGTGATAATTCTGGGCCACTGGTGGTGCCGGTGAGGGCGTCTACTACTAAACTTGTGGCGTCGTTGCTGGAATCAACTATCATATCTCGGACGGCGCGTTCTAATTCTGGCGATGTTTGAATCATGCCTTTTTGCGCCCATTCCCAGATGGCAACGAGGTAGAATAATTTGACGATGCTGGCTGGATAAATTCGTTCGGAACCTCTGGCGCTAAAACCTCGCGGTTGATACTTCCAAAATTCTTCTGGACTCAGGGCGCCGCCTGTATTGACTCGCACCGGGGGATCGTAGACTATCCAGGTAATGGCTGTACGATCGCCGCTTAATCCTGTAAATTCTGCTTTGGCTGCGTCTATAATGCTACTGCCGAGGGTTTCTAATTGTTCGTCTTTGTGAAAAAATGTCATGGTTAATGGCTGACGGTTAACGGTTAACGGCTAACTAATGGCAATCTATCGTTAAATGCGAACAATAAATGCGAACAATTAACAGCAAACAATGAGCAATTAGCAATGGCCAATTATCAATTATCTGATGTTGTGGAGTACCGGGCCCGATCGCACATAAATATTTACGATTCCCCAAAGTGCGATCGATTGGCAACTCAAGCAGCGCTGGGGCGGCATTTGCGAGTTGTTGACCCCCCCCAGCCCCCCCTTATCAAGGGGGGGAGAAATGCCATAGACTCGGTTGTTGAGGGGGATACAACGGCTGTGATGGTGCGACTGTGCGAAGATGATTATCCGGGATGGCTGGATCTTCGAGATGTCGAGTTGCTCGATGTGGCAGAAACAGTGTATCATCCTCTGGTGGTTTCTGAGGCAGAAATCAAGGAAAAATTACCAATTGTAATTACTTTCGCTCGCGAGGCTATGCACCAATCCAATTATTATCTTTGGGGCGGTACAGTCGGGCCAAATTATGATTGTTCCGGCTTGATGCAAGCTGCTTTTGTGGCTGCGGGCATCTGGTTGCCGAGGGATGCTTATCAGCAGGAAGCTTTTACTAAACCGATTAGTATCAGTGCTTTAGAACCGGGGGATTTAGTATTTTTTGGTACGCCAGAAAAAGCAACTCATGTAGGATTATATCTCGGAGATAATCGCTACATTCACAGTTCGGGACAAGCACAAGGTCGCAATGGTATCGGTATCGATGTTTTGTGGGATGATGGCGATCGAGTCAGTCAAGCTTATTACCAGCAATTGCGGGGATATGGTAAAGTTGTGGCAAGTTATCAACCTAGTTAGTTGTTGACGGTTGACTGTTGACGGTTGACTGTTAATATTATCGAATAAAAAAATGGACGCTGCATTATTTTTGGAAAAATTGGCTGCACAGCAGGCTGGCGCGGAGGTTGTTCTCGACGTTTCAGTGGTGGTGCCGGTGTATAATGAGGTGGAAAGTTTGCCTCATTTGATTGAGGCGATCGCCTCTTCTATCCAACCATCTGGACTCAGCTATCAAATTATTTGTGTAGATGACGGTTCTAAGGACGGTTCGGGTGCACTTCTCCAGCAGTTAGCCAGCACTCGCGATGACCTTTGTGCTGTAATTTTGCGCCGCAATTACGGGCAAACTGCTGCCATGTCGGCAGGTTTCGATCGCGCTCGCGGTCGTGCTATTGTTACCCTAGACGGCGATTTGCAAAATGACCCGGCTGATATTCCGCTATTGTTGGAAAAGTTAGATGAAGGCTACGATTTAGTCAGTGGCTGGCGCAAAAATAGGCAAGACAATACTATTAGCCGGTTGATTCCTTCTAAAATTGCTAACTGGTTAATTGGTCGCGTTACAGGCGTAACTTTGCACGACTACGGCTGTTCTTTGAAAGCTTATAAATCCGAGTTGGTAGCAGACTTGAATCTCTACGGGGAATTGCACCGCTTTTTGCCAGCGTTGGCGTTTATTGAAGGGGCGAGAATTGCAGAACTGCCGGTGCGACACCACGCCCGCCGTTTCGGTCAAAGTAAGTACGGAATTTGGCGGACTTTTCGGGTGTTGATGGATTTGTTAACTATTTCTTTTATGAAAAAGTTCCTGACTCGACCAATGCACGTTTTTGGACTTTTGGGATTGGGTTCTATGACGTTGGGAACGGTTTTAGGAATATATTTGACTTTCGTGAAATTTGGCCTCGGTCAAAGTATTGGCAATCGTCCTTTGCTGATTTTGGCTGTGGTTTTGCTGTTAACTGGCGTGCAGTTATTTTGTTTTGGTTTGCTGGCGGAAGTGATGATGCGGACTTATCACGAGTCGCAGGGAAAACCGATTTATCGGGTGCGCGAGGTATTTGGTTCTAAGTAACTAAATGACTTTTTTTCATCTTTCCGATCCCCCCTAGCCCCCCTTAATAAAGGGGGGGACAAGAGTATCTTCATAGTCGCACTTATTAAGGGGAATTTAGGGGGATCGAGACTTTGATAAAAATGAGAGAGATAGTGGGTTTTAGGCTTAAGTTGACACCAATACTTTCTAACTCATCACTTTTTGAGCTTGTCGGAGAGATTGAATAGTTGCGATCGCGTGTTGGGAAACTGCATCTATTTCTGCTTCGGTATTGAACCGGCCAATACCAAACCGAATTGAAGCATAAGCTAATTTGTCCGATCGCCCGATCGCTGCTAAAACATGAGATGGCGATATTTTCGCCGAAGTGCAAGCAGAGCCCGAAGAAACCGCAGCCGCCGATTGCAAACCCAACATCAACGCTTGACCGTCAACGCCACCTACACTAATATTGAGATTCCCCGGCAATCTCTTCGTAGCGTGACCGTTGAGAACAACATCGCCTAATTCACTCAAATTTTCCCACAAACGCTGCCGCAAATTAACCACTCGTTCTGTTTCCGATGGCATTTCCGCAATTGCCAATTCTACTGCTTTGGCAAACCCAACTATTTGCGGTGGGTAGAGAGTTCCCGATCGCATTCCCCGTTCATGACCTCCTCCGTGCATTTGCGGCGCTAGCTGCACTCTCGGTTTGTTGCGACGCACGTAGAGAGCACCGATGCCTTTTGGCCCGTAGATTTTGTGGGCTGTCAAGGACATTAGATCGATATTCATCTCCTCTACATCCAGGGGAATTTTGCCGATCGCCTGTGCCGCATCTGTGTGAAAAAGAATGTCATTTCCCCGACAAATTGCAGCAATTTCTGCGATCGGCTGAATGACGCCAATCTCATTATTTGCCGTCATCACTGAAACCAAAATTGTCTCTGCCCGAATCGCTTTGATCAAATCGCCTATATCAATCAGCCCGTCGCTTTTCACTGGTAAAACAGTAATGTCAAACCCCAATTTTTGCAAATAGGTACAGGGGTCGAGAATAGCATTATGTTCGGTTTTTACTGTGATAATGTGCTTTCCTTTGCTGAAATAAGCTTCGGCGATACCTTTGATCGCTAAGTTATTTGCTTCGGTTGCACCGCTGGTAAAAACAATTTCTTCGGGGGAAGCATTGATCGCTTCTGCTAAAATTTGTCGTGACTGTTTAACCGCTGCTTCTGCTTCCCAGCCGTAGACGTGGCTGATGCTGGCTGCGTTGCCGAACTGTTCGGTAAAATACGGCAGCATCGCCTCAAGTACCCGTTGGTCTACGGGGGTTGTGGCGTGGTTGTCGAGGTATATAGGACGTGCGGACATAGTGCAGTTTTGGTTGAAAAAAGTGTTAGGTTTATTGTAGACGAGCCCCTTGTTCTACTACAAAACTTTATAATTAAGAAATATTTGTGAAGATTTATGCGAGCTGACATTCAGGGATTAGAAATTACTGTTGGTGAACTCAAGCACCTCACCGGCGCGGGGCCCGATCGCGTATACCGCCCGCCGACAGCGACTAAGTTTGCCCGCGAAGCTTTGAAAACAGCCGGTTTAATAGTTTTGGTTCTAATCAGTTGTTGGCTGCTAGTTGCGATATTTCCTAGAGCTTATTTGTTGTGGTTCGCCCTCCACTTCGCTGCGATCGTCGGTTTAATCCTTGATGATGCGTGGAAAATTCAGTGCAGCCGCCAAAACAAACATTTAATTAATCTTTTTGATGATGTCGATCGCTATAATGGTATAATCGAAGCGATAGAAATTAACGATAGGATAGAAGATGCCGGCAATGCGGCAGTCAAAATCGGCGATCGAGCAAAAGTTATTGCAGCCTTGCAGCTAATCAGAGAGGATTTAGTTCGAGCTTTGAAAACCGAAAGAATTCTCAGGGAAAACAAAAAATTTGTCGCTACTAACTCCGAATTGTTTACCAATAATTTGAAAAGTTTGAATTCCCTGCAAATTAGCGATCGAGCCACAGAACAAGGGCGATTGCTAAACGAAGCTTTGCAGATAGCCGTGGGGGTTCAAGCAGAAATGAAAAAGTTGCAAGATCGAAAGGCTGCTAATTAAAAAAATGGCAGAAGTTAGTAGCGTACACGGCGGAGGGCGCCTCTTACCCATTAGCAATATACAGCTTACTGAACCGCAACAGGCAGGATGCCTGTTCCACTCGAACTCAAAGACATTTTTAAAATTATGAATGAGGAGAATAGTTAAAAAAATATCATAATAATTGTAAATTTTTTCCTGTTACGTAACAGGTAAGGATATCTTGGAAAGGTGACGTTAACAACCAGGTCAGTATGTCTTCTGCCAAACCCAAGATTATAGTTCTCGACGACGATCCGACAGGTTCTCAAACCGTGCACAGTTGCTTACTGCTGACACGTTGGGACGAAGACACCCTGCGTTTGGGGCTGCGGGACAAGTGCCCGATTTTCTTCATACTGACAAATACTCGATCGCTAACTCCCGAAAAAGCAGCCTCCGTCACCCGCGAAGTGTGCCAAAATTTAAAAAAGGCGATCGCCAGCGAAAAAATCGAAGACTTCCTAATAGTTAGCCGTTCCGATTCTACCCTGCGCGGTCACTATCCCATCGAAACCGACGCGATCGCCGAAGAACTCGGCCCCTTCGACGCCCATTTTCTAATTCCCGCCTTTTTTGAAGGAGGCAGAATTACCCGCCACAGCGTACACTACCTAATAGTTAACAGCGTCCCGACACCAGTACACGAAACCGAATTTGCCAAAGATTCAGTCTTCGGGTACAGTCACAGTTACCTGCCAGACTATGTAGAAGAAAAAACCAAAGGTCGCATCCCCGCTGATGCAGTCGATCGCATTTTACTCGGAGACATTCGCTACGGAAGTTTAGATCGACTGATGGACATGACAGACAACCAATGTGCAGTTGTTGACGGCCAAAGCCAAGGCGATTTAGACACATTTGCCAAACACATTCTCCATGCAGTCAGTCAAGGCAAAAAGTTTTTATTCCGCAGTGCAGCAAGTATTTTAACATCCTTAGCTGACCTCGGCCCGCAGCCAGTAGCAGCCGACGAAATGGCAAAATACGTGAGGGATGGCAAACCCGGTGCAGTCATAGTTGGTTCCCACGTTAAGAAAACTACTGAACAATTGGAGCGCTTGTTAAAAGAACCCAATATAGTTAGCATTGAAATAGATGTATCTCACTTGTTAGAAGATTCACCAGAGTATCGCACCCAACTGCTCGATGAAATTCTCGAAAAAGCCCGCACTTCTCATGCCGATGGCAAAACGCCTGTAATTTATACCAGCCGCAAGGAACTCGAATTTGAAAATACCGAAGTCCGGTTAAAATTTGGAGAGGCGGTTTCTGCTTTATTGATGGATATCGTGCGGGGACTGCCTGCCGATATCGGGTTTTTGATTAGCAAGGGCGGCATTACTTCTAATGATGTTTTGAGTACAGGTTTGTCGCTGAAAAGTGTCAGGCAAATCGGTCAAATTATCGCAGGTTGTTCGGTGGTGAAAACCGAGGCTAATCATCCTCTGTTTCCCAATTTACCAGTTGTTTTGTTTCCGGGAAATGTGGGGGATAGCCATGCTTTGGCTACGGTTTACAAGCGGCTGAGCAAGTAGTAGAGCTCGTTGAATCGCTGATTAACGCAGATGAATGTAGCTTCAAGTTAGGGAGTAGAATGTTCATCTGCGTTTCGTCGCTGGGTTTCAATGCTCGATCGAACTTTATGGCAACTGCCACTGCACGACCACTTCAAAAAAAATCTCTCGCCTACTTTTTTGCCAAATCGACCCTAGTATGATATAGTAGAGAGTCTGTGCGTAATTACAGCCGATCGCCAAAGTGGAAAATCGCCTCATCGTTAGGCACTATCAAAAAAATTAGATTTCTCAAAAATACTTACCTCAGAACTCTACATATAGGGCCAACAGCACCAGAGCTACTGCTATCAGTAGCGTTTCCAGCTTGTAACCGCCTAAATTTTCAAATTAAGTAGAAATTTCCACATAGTAATTTTCAGCTCAAAGGATTAGCATATAAGGGTGACAGAACATTATCATCCCCTAAACTCATTAAAAGATGGCCATTGGTTCAAGCTGATCTGTGGGGCGAGCTTTCAACACCTGCCTGCTGTACGGAATCTCACCTTGGCTTACACCTTAGCAGGCGCTGACTGTATCGATGTCGCGGCAGATCCCGCCGCCGTCGCCGCAGCGAAAGAAGCCCTACAAGTGGCCAGCGAATTACAGGCAAGAACTCAAAACCGCAGGTTTGGCGGCAAAGGGTTGCCGTTGCTGATGGTGAGTTTAAACGATGGGGAAGACCCGCATTTTCGCAAAGCCGAATTCAACCCAGCCGATTGTCCGGCGGACTGCTGGCGGCCGTGCGAAAAAATATGTCCAGCCGAAGCAATAGTTTTTCAGAGTGCTGGCAGTGGTTTTTCCGGGGTGATAGACCAGCAATGCTATGGCTGCGGTCGCTGTCTGCCGATTTGTCCGAGCCAACTGATTTATACTCGTTCTTACGTGTCTGCTTCCGCCGCGATCGCACCTTTAATCTTGCAATCCGGTGCGGACGCCCTAGAAATCCACACGCAAGTAGGCAGAGAGGCAGATTTTGCGCGACTTTGGTCGAGCATAGCTCCCTGGGTCGCTCAACTCAAGGTAATAGCAATTAGTTGCCCCGATGGAGACGGTTTGATTGATTATTTGCGGACACTCTATCAAATAATTTCCCCCCTTCCTTGTCCCCTAATTTGGCAAACGGACGGTAGGCCAATGAGCGGAGATATCGGAACAGGAACTACTAGAGCAGCAGTCAAACTCGGTCAAAAAGTTTTGGCTGCCCAGTTGCCGGGATACGTGCAACTTGCAGGCGGCACTAATGCTCACACTGTCAGCAAGCTGAGAGCCGAGGGACTGATGAAGGATGCCGGGAAAAATTTGTCAGTTCCCCCTGTCCCATACATTGCAGGTGTAGCTTACGGCAGCTATGCCAGGGTTTTGCTATCGCCAATTTTAGAACAGTTAGAAACAATGCAGACCGATCGAGCTTATGCCGTTCCGGTGGCAGTCGCGCAGCCAGGAGCCGGAGTTCAAACATCTCGGCTACCTCAGCTCGAAGCCGTCCCAGAACTTCTCTCAGAGGCCGTGAGTTTAGCTAGTTCTCTAGTTTCCCCGCTCAAAGAATTTTAGTCAGTAGTCAGTAGTCATTAGCCATTAGTCATTAGTTAGTGGTTAGTAGTTAGTAGTTAATTTCAACAACAACTGGCAACTGACACATAACAACTGGCAACTGGCAACTGACAACTGTTAACTGACAACTGACTAAAAAGTTGAAAACGTCACCGAACACATCGAGGCGAATGCAGATTACAGACGACCTCAACAAATTATTAGACATCGTGCCAGATGAGATCCGGCAGCCCTTAGAGCAGCACCCGCAGCGCAACAATCTCATTGAGATTGTCATGGATTTGGGCCGCCAACCAGAAGCTCGTTTTCCATCCTTGGCCGAACCTCTTTCCCAAACTCCGATTACCAAAGCACACCTCAACTATTGCATCGAGCGAGTCGGCCACTTCGGTGGCGACAACCGAGCCGGTATCGAGCAAACCCTGCACCGAATTAGCGCCCTTCGCAACCGCAGCGGCGAGATTATCGGCTTGACTTTGAGGGTGGGCCGCGCTGTGTTCGGGACGATCGGCATTATCCGCGATTTGGTGGAAACCGGTCAGTCAATTTTGATGCTCGGCCGCCCCGGAGTCGGCAAAACCACGGCCCTGCGGGAAATTGCCCGCGTGCTCGCCGATGACTTGGAAAAACGGGTGGTAATCATCGACACCTCCAACGAAATTGCCGGAGATGGAGATATCCCGCACCCGGCGATCGGCAGAGCTCGCAGAATGCAAGTTTCCCGCCCCGAACTCCAGCACCAAGTCATGATCGAAGCAGTGGAAAACCATATGCCGCAAGTGATCGTGATTGACGAAATCGGCACGGAGCTCGAAGCTTTGGCGGCTCGGACGATCGCCGAAAGGGGCGTGCAGTTGGTAGGTACCGCCCACGGGAACCGGATCGAAAACTTGATGAAAAACCCGACTCTGGCAGATTTAATTGGGGGCATCCAAGCGGTGACGCTGGGAGATGACGAAGCAAGACGGCGCGGTTCTCAAAAGACGGTTTTGGAGCGCAAAGCACCGCCAACTTTTGAAATTGCCATCGAAATGCTGGAACGCCAGCGCTGGGTAATCCACGAGCGAGTTGCAGATTCGATCGACACTCTGCTGCGGGGACGCGAACCGAGCCAGCAAATCAGAAGCGTCAGCGAGACAGGAGAAGTAATTATCGAGCGCGAGTCAGCCGCTCCCCCCGCGCGGTTTCCGGGGATGGCCGCTTCCAGCAGCACGGCTGCGGTATCAGCAATCCGGCCCGTCACACCGCTCTCTGGCTGGCGGAGTGCTGGCAAAATGGTGCCGATGCCCGCTCCAGGCGAGAACTTGGCTCCTAAAAGCGCGCCGGTTTCTGAGACTCGGTATTTCGAGCAACTGCTCGAAGAATCCCTGTCCGTCGAGCCGGTACCTAAGCCCGGACGTTTTTCCCAGAATGTCGGCCCTAACGGCGAAGATTTGCCCCTCCACGTTTATCCTTACGGCATACCTCGTCACCAGCTCGAACAGGTGATTTCGACGCTGAACCTGCCGGTGCTGCTGACGAAGGATATTGAGAGTGCTGACGTGGTTTTGGCTTTGCGATCGAACGTTCGGAACCAGTCGAAATTGAGGCACTTGGCCAAAACTCGCCAAGTTCCAGTGCACACAATTAAGGCCGCCACTATTCCCCACGTAGCCAGAGCTTTGCGGCGCCTGTTGGACATGGATGACCCCGGCACCCCGGAAGTGGCAGACCTCGCCTTATTCGCCCGCAGCGGTTCTTCTGACGAGCTCGAAGCTCTCGAAGAAACGCGCTTAGCAGTCGAGCAAATTGTCATTCCGAAGGGACAGCCGGTGGAACTCCTGCCCCGTTCTCCCAACGTCCGCAAAATGCAGCACGAACTTGTGGAACACTATCACCTGAAATCCCACAGTTTTGGGGAAGAACCTAATCGCCGCCTGCGGATATATCCAGCTTAAAGTGGGAGATTAGTGCCTTTGAAGGCAGAAGGTGGAAGGCAGAAGGGATAATTTTTTCCTGGGTTCTGTCTTTGACCTTTTGCCTTTTTCCTTTAAGTAGCTGGCAAGTTTCTGATATGATATGGTGTGACACTGTTCTTGTTCAGGCGATCGGCTAAATTCCAGATTTCTAATTCCAAATTCCCCAATTTCCAATTACCAATACTTCTACTACACGAGCTTACAAGTTACCCAATTCCCAATAGTTCAGCTACGCACTTCCCTTCGGCTCCCTGCGGCTTTGCGAACCGACGAGCCGCAGGCTGGCAGCTATGCTCAGCCCAAACTCAGCAGCAGCTCAGTAAAAGTTGCCACTACCCAAATTATTAAATTAATCTACCTCAGTGGACATGAATGATTCCATAATTCAGCTATTTATCAACTTAATTACTACTGAGATGGGTGTGCGAATTAGGTCTCAAGATCGAGCTGGTTTGTCTCATAAAATCATGAGTAGGATGAGAGAAAAAAAAATTGCAGACCCAGAAAAGTATTATAAACTTTTAACCGCCAAAACTTTTGAAAGTAAAAATGAATGGGCGAAATTAGTATTGCTATTAACAACAACTGAAAGTTATTTTATGCGAGATAAAGGACAGTTCGCTCTGTTGAAAAGAGTAATTTTTCCTGAATTGATAGAGCAGAAAAGAAACTTGCACAAGACCTTGGGAATGCAGCCGACACTGCGAATATGGAGTGCGGGCTGCTCCACCGGTGAAGAACCTTATTCTTTAGCTATTGTTTTAAAAGAATTGATTCCCGATTGGGAGCAATGGAAAATATTAATTTTAGGTACAGATATCAATGAAAAAGTCATCAAAAAAGCGCCCCAGGGAGTTTACAGTCATTGGTCGTTTCGCTTGGTTGACCAGCAGATACAAAAGCAGTATTTTCATCAGAGGCAAAATGATTGGGAAATTAATCTAGAATTGCGCGAAAGTGTCAACTTTAGCTGTTTAAATTTAATCACAGATGAGTTTCCTAATATTTACCAAAATCTTTATAACATAGACTTAATTTTATGTAGAAACGTTTTTGTGTATTTTGAACATAAGTATATTTCACTGGTACTGAAAAAATTTTCCAATACCCTGAAACCAGGAGGATATTTAATGACCGGTCATGCTGAAGTCTACGGTCAAATTATGAACGAGTTTGAAGCCAAGATTTTCCCGGAGTCGGTGGTGTATCAGCGTCGGAATGCAGTACCGGAGGAAGGGTGTCAAATAGAGTCTAGGGTTGCGACTGTAGGAGAAGCCAACTCGGCATTTCGGGAATTCCCGAAAGCAGATATTATGGGCGATGACAGTGGTGAGTTGCTAACAGGGGAAACTATGCCACCTCGTTTTACTACTAACAGCAATTTTCCAGAGATTGAGATGCCTCCGGTATTAAAAATAAGTAATCCGCTGGGGAATATGCTGCCATCTCGCTATCTGGAGGACGGCTGGCCGAACAATGCCGTGTCAGTTACAGAAAAAACAATAGCAGAAAATACTCAAAATCAAACGCATCAAATGCTAATTTTAGAGGCTAAAAAGTTATTTAAAAATCAAAATTATGCTGAGGCTATCAACAAGGCACAAGAGGCAATAGAGTTGCAGGGGCATAATTTTGAAGCTTATTTTTTAATCGCTAAAGTTCATGCAAATGCAGGCAATTATTCTCAGGCAATAGAATACTGTAATCGAGCTAGGAAAGTAGAACCTGGATCGGTATATACTGATTATTTACAAGCTCAAATTGCTGAAGAACAGGGGCAATTAGAAACAGCTAAAAAATTATTAAAGAGAACTATTTATATGTGTCCCTCTTTTGTGTCAGCTTATATAGAACTAGGGAATATATACAATAAAGAAGGTCAAGTAAAAAGAGCTCTTAAAATGTACAATTCATCTTGTGAAATCCTGAAAGCACTACCGCCAAACACTCCCATAGATTCACAGGGGAAAATGACAGCTAGTCAAGTGCTGATGAATGTTAAAAAAAAATTGTTAAAATTATACAGTAAAGAAACTGTACACTAAAATATGGAAACTAAACCGTATCTTATCTTTGAACAGAACGGTTTTCTCTGCGGTATAGAAGCCTGCTACGTTCGGGAAATTTTCTTTCTGCCGGAGTTGACAGCAATTGCAGAAGCACCTCAAGATATTGTTGGGGCGATCGACCTTCGGGGCGAAATTCTGCCCGTGATGGATCTGAATCTCCGTTTTGGATACGTTTGGCAAGGGTATGCTGTGACAGATAGTACGATCGTCATAGAGTGGCAAGAATCGAAAATCGGTATAATTGTCAATCAAGTTCGCGAAGTTAAGGAACTCTCAGAAGAGGCCATCACTCCGCAGCTATCTTATGGGCGAGAGAATTTAGAAGCCTCTCATTATTTTGTAGCTGGACTAGCCCGCAGCGAAGCCGATATTATCATGCTGCTCAATCTCGATCAATTAATTCGATATTCTCCCGAAAAGTCAGAGGAAAGCTGGCCTGTTTCTCCAAGCCATGCAGGTAGTGAAGCAGCAGGTGAGGCAGAGACGGAAAATTTACACGGGCTAATAAGTGCAAAATTGTTAGGAAAAAATCCTCAAATTTTGAGCAACCGTCACGTTTTTTGCCCGCAGGCTACCCCCGAAGAAAAAGCAATTTTTCAATCGCGCGCTAATCATTTGAGGCGGCGAAACGAGGGAGAAAATGATGCTGCCACTAATATGTCCCTGGCGGTGTTTGTTTTGAATGGCGAATACTTTGGTATTCATTTAGATTTAGTTCGCGAATTTACTGATATCAACCAAGTAACTCCGGTTCCTTGCACTCCCGATCGCATAGTGGGAAATATAAATTTACGGGGAGAAATTGTGACGCTAATTGATATTCGCAGTGTTTTAAATATGTCTTTAAATATGTCGGAGACTGCAAACGATCTCTCTAAGGCGATCGTTGTTGAAGTGACAGATTTGGTCGCTGGTATAGTTGTTGACGAAATATTAGATATTATATACTTAAATGTGTCGGAAATTGCGGCTGTTCCGGCAGCCCTGCATTCTGCCAACCGCGAATATCTACGGGGGACAGCTATTTACGGGGAAAAAATGATGGCTATTCTGAACTTGCAAAAACTGCTGACAAAAGGAGGAGTAGTTGTTGATGAAGAGGTTTGAATCCAGAACAGGACTTACGCAAAGCATCTCTATCATGAGTTCAGTGAAGCACCTGGCTTGATACTTCATTTCCTTCGCAATCCCGATCCAACGCAGAGATCAGAACTGGTAACAAGCGGGACTTAGCATGAGAGAATTATCTTGAAATGCGTCCACCACTAAAGAAGTTAGTTATACCACAATACGGTTGAGTTAAGCTCGATCTCCCGGCGCCAAGGGCGGGCACGGGGAGTAGGGGTCGCACCGCCCCTACAAAGGGGGAGTAGGGGGTGGACAAGAACTTACTCAAAGTCCTCGCAACGATGCGGGGGATGCTGCAAGGAATCTCTGAGGAATAAATAGTTTTAACCAAAGCGTATTCAGTTATACCAAATCTGCTTTTCAAGCCAGATTTGACGAAGCAATCTAATTCGTATATTCACGTGCTTAAATTAAGGAGAAAAATATGTTTGCTAAGTTAATAAAATTAAATATTAGAAATAGAATGTTGCTGGCTTATGTAGCCCCTGCCACTATATACTTGGGTTTTCCCCTGCTAGTTTATACAACTACTAATCAGGTGTTGAATAATTTTGCAGAAGTAGAAAGGATCGAAAATGTGCTCAGACATACAAATGATATGTCCGCAGGTGCTGAACAAATGGTAAGGGGGATGCGCGGGTATTTAATTAATAAAAATCCGCAGTTTTTAAATGATTTTAAGACTGGTGGAGAATTAGCTCGTGAGTCGGGAAATAGTGCGGAGTTGAAGATGGAAAATCCTGAACAGAGGATGCGTTTAGAGAAGATGCTAGAACTCTGCAACGAATATTATGACGGTTCTAGCGAAATAGTTGCTTTATTACAAAAAAATAATAGAACTGCTGCCTTGGCTCTCTTTAATACCGGAAAACAGACACAATTTGTGGATGAATTTGTGGAAATAAATAAGCAATTTCGCGACATAGAAGTAAAAGCGATTAAGCAAGCTACTGAAAAAACGAAGCAATCTTTAGTTTTTTTAATCTCGGCCTTGGTATTTGGTTCCGTGTTTTTATTGGTGTTAGGTGCGGTTATAGCTTGGCTGATTTCGTCAGGAATTGCTCAAACTATCGATCGCGCAATTAGCTCGATCGCCGCTTCTTCCACTGAGATTGCAGCCACCGTAGAAGAACAGGAACGCATGGCAAGTCAGCAAGCAGCTTCCGTAAATCAAACTACTACTACAATGGACGAATTGGGAGCATCTTCCAGGGCGACATCACAGCAGATAGAAACAGCCGTGGTTCAAGCAATGCAAGCTTTGAATTTAGCTGGAGGTGGCACAAAAGCTGTAGAACAAACTTTAGAAGCAATGGCAACTCTGAAAACTAAAGTTCAGGATATTCAAGGACAAATTATAGAGTTGAGCGAACAAACAGATCACATTGGTAATATCTCAACTGTAGTTAGCGATTTGGCGAATCAAACTAATATGTTAGCACTCAACGCTGCTGTTGAAGCAGTGCGGGCGGGAGAGCACGGCAAGGGGTTTGGCGTGGTGGCGTCAGAAATTCGCAAACTTGCCGATCGCAGTAAAAAGTCAGGAGCACAAATTAATCTATTAGTTGCTGATATTCAAAAGGCAATTAACTCAACAGTAATGGTGACAGATGAAGGAACTAAAACAGTGGAATCGGGCGTGAATATTGCCTCAGAAACCGCGGCTGCATTTGCAGGAGTTGCCAATGCCATTAACAATGTGGTTTTGAGCTCTCAGCAAATCTCGCTGAATGCCAAACAGCAATCGATCGCGATCGAACAGGTAGTGCAAGCTATGAACTCTCTCAATCAAGCCGCAGCCCAAACCGCTTGCGGTATCAGTCAAACTAAAGTCGGTACTCAAAAATTGAATGAAGCAGCCTTAGATTTGAAAGCAGTTTTGTAGGAGAGCAATGAATTATGAGTAGTTCCCCAAAAATGCCAAATATATCCTTAAGAATGAAAGCAATTGCTTGGGCGATCGGCCTCGTTACAATTCCAGCGATATTAACGGGAGTAATAACTTCTTTCTGGGCAAATCAGAACCTATAGCAATCCTTGCAGGAGTCGTAAAAATTTTGCCCCACCCCAGCCCTCCCCGATGTCTTGCGGAGGGAGTAAGAAATTCACAAATGATGCGAGGATTGCTATAATCTCAATTCAGCAGTGTAGTTAGTTGTGATTTGTGAGTTATTATTTGGGAGTTGTTATTTTTTTATTTACTACCAATTTCCAATTCTTTATACTTCTGCTACGCGATCGTACAAGTTGCCCATTCCCAATACTTCTGCTACGCGATCGTACAAGTTACCAGTAACCGATTCCCAGTAACCAATGATTAACAAATTTTTCCAAAAAATGCAGCACCGACTGTTGCTACTTCTAATTTTAAGTACCTTAATTCCCGTATCTATTGTTGGTTGGTATGGAATTTATTCTTCAACAGAAGCACTGCAAAAGTTAGCATTGATAACCCTTAGTGACAGTGTTAATTCTACCGCCAATCAAATGATTAACAAGTTTGAAAATCTGAGAGCAGATATTTTGTTTCTCCGCAAAACTCCCCCTGTTCAGGGAATGATTAGAGCCAGGGCAGGAAATGGAGTAGACAAACAAACTAATTCAACTTATAAAGATTGGGTTTATCGAATGCAGCTCACATTCTTATCCATGATGGAAGCTAAGCCATATTATGTGCAATTGCGTTACATAGATAACAGCGGTAAGGAGATAGTCCGCGTAGATTATGACGGCACAAATCTCCAAGTTATTCCAGATTCTCAACTACAAAATAAAGCAGACACAGATTACTTTTCGGCAACTATGAAGCTAAAACAAGGAGAAGTCTATGTGTCTTCCTTAAATCTGAATCAGGAAATGGGGAAAATAGAAATTCCTTACAAGCCAACAATTCGCTACGCAACTCCAATTTTTGATCCTAAAGGAGAAAGACAAGGCTTTATCATTACTAATGCCCTGGGTAACACTCTGCTCGATATGGTTAAAAAGTTCAATCCTGAACTATCAGACAAATCTTTTATCTTAAACCAAGATGGGTATTATCTGGCTCATCCCAATCCTAAAAAAGCCTGGGGACTTGAACTCAAAACTAAGGAAAATGTCAAAAATGATTATTCAGGAGACCTTGTTGCTAAAATACTCTCAGGTGGTCAGGGAAATATTGAAAATCGGGAGCTAGTGATTAGCTATAATACAGTCTTCCCCAGCAAACAAAATACCAATAAGTTTTTAGTAATTGTGGATACTTCACCCAAAAAATTGTTATTTTATTCCATCGATTCTCTTCAAAAAATAGCAGCGACGATAGCTATTGTTTCCCTGGCTGTGGTGCTGGGATTTGGATGGTTTTTTCTGCAACAAATTGTTGCTCTCATTCGGGGGCTGATTTACCAAATTTCGTCATTTTCAATGCAAATAGAATCTAATATGAACAGGCAAGAACAAATAGCAGATAGGCAATTTGTTTCGGTTAACCAAACAACTATAACTCTCGAAAATTTAGGCCGCTCTTCTCAGCAAACAGCCGAGCAAGCTGAGTCTGTTGCCGTTGCTGCTCGCCAAGCTTTAAATCTAGCAGAAGAAGGTACTACAAAGGTAGATCAAACTCTCAATCAAATGCTGAATCTTAGAGAAGCTGTGGTGGCAATTTCTAAGCAAAATCATCGACTAGACGACAGCACGAGTCAGATTGGCAATATATCGACTCTCGCAAGTTTGGTTAGCGATTTAGCCAGCCAAACTAATATGCTGGCTCTCAACGCTGCTGTTGAAGCAGTCAGAGCCGGCGAGTACGGTAAAGGTTTTGCGGTGGTAGCAAGCGAAATTCGTAAGTTAGCAGATGAAAGCCAACAAGCAGCACAAAAAATTAATGGTATTATTCCAGAAATTAAGGGTGCGATCGACTCCACGGTGAAAGCAACTGAAGATAGTCGCAAAACGGTTGCAGAAGGGGTAAAAACAGCACAAGATACGGCAGAAGCTTTTATGGGTGTGAGGGAAGCTTGCAATCTGGTGTTTGCTAGCAATCAGCAAATTTCATTTAATGTGAAACAGCAGGCGATCGCAATTCAGCAAGTAGGTGATGCGATGAGTTCTATGAAGGAATCAGCGTCTCAAACAGTAAGCGGCATTACTCAAGTTAAAATCGGTACTCAACAACTGACAGAAGCTGCATTTAATCTTAAAGAAGTAGTGTAGTCATTAGTCATTAGTCATTAGTCATTAGTCATTAGTCATTAGTCATTAGCAATCGACTGAGTATTCAACATAATTATCATTACCCATTACCCATGAGCAATGCTCAATTACTTATTACTAAAAAACATATATGATGATTGAAGATCAAGAACTTCGAGATGTATTTAAAGTTGCTAGTCAAGAACACTTACAAAAACTAGACGACGGATTGCTGTACTTAGAACAACATCCAAGCGACTTAGCTAAGTTAGAACAATTGTTGCGCGAAACCCATTCTCTTAAAGGTGATGCTGGGATGCTAGGCGTAAAAAATGTAGCATCTTTAGCTCATCAAATGGAGCATATTTTGGGTTCTGTCAAGCGGGGAGAAACTCAACTCAATTCCGATATTAGCGATCGACTTTCGCAAGGTTTAGACGCCATCCGCCAACTCGTTAACGAAGCAGTTACCGGCGAAGATTCCGGCATTAATACTTTTTACATCCTCGCTAGCATGATGGGTGCTTCTAGTCAGTTACAGCCACAGGCGGCCGCCTCAATAGTAGATTCCTCATCTTCACAAGTACCAGAACAACCGTTGGTAGAACCGCAATTTACTGAGCCTCCTACCCAACAACCAGAAACCAACGTTGAAAATTCAGAAGTCGTTAACTTAGAGAAGAATTCCTCTTTTTTACCCCTACAATCCCAGCCAGAATTTCCACTGCAAGCTCAAAACTTGCCTGCACCTTCTGATTCCGCCCCTGCGTCGGCGTCGCAGTCGGCAGTTACTGCATCCTCTACCTCATCTTACCGCATTGAAACCATTCGCGTTGCGACTCAAAATTTAGACGATTTAATGACTCAAGCAGGGGAACTTACTGTCACAAAAACTCGACTAGGACACCGAGTTGCAGAGATCGAAAAAATTACAACTTTGTGGGAAGAGTGGAGCCGAGAATATTTTGTAACTAGCTTGACTGTCGATCGGATGCAAATAGATGAAAACGGTATTAAAATCAACGGCAAATTTAGCCAATTGCAGGATTACTATCAACGTACAGAAGAACGTTTAGAACGTCTTGGAACTTTAGTAAACTGCTTGAGAAATCGAGTTTATGAAGATACTGCCAGACTCGAATTAATCGCTGAGGCATTAGAATCAGGAATTCGCACTCTGAGACTGTTGCCTTTGTCTACTATTTTTAATTTATTTCCTCGAACTGTTCGAGATTTAGCAAAACGGGAAGGTAAAGAAGTTGCCTTAGTGATTGAAGGAGGGGAAACTACAGCCGATAAACGCATTTTAGAGGAAATGAAAGACCCTTTAATGCACATGATTAGAAATGCGATCGACCACGGCATTGAAACTGTTGAGGAGCGGAAAAAACTAGGTAAACCTCCCGTGGCTACTCTCCGAATTAAAGGCTATAATATGGCTAGCAATATTATTATTGAAGTTGCTGATGATGGTCGGGGACTAAATTTAGAGAGCATTAAACAAACGGCGCTAAAACGTAATATTTGTACGCTTGAACAACTGGCAGAAATGACCGAAAATCAAGTACAATCTTTAATTTTTACTCCGGGTTTTTCGACCAAAAAATTTGTTACCGAAGTATCGGGGCGCGGGGTCGGATTGGATGTAGTTCGCACTAATGTTGAAGCCCTAAAAGGTAGTATTCAAGTAGAGTCTTTACCAGGAAAAGGATGCACTTTGAGGCTGCAAATCAGCACGTCTTTAGCTACAGCAAATGTATTAATTGTCATAGTTGAAGACATTCCTTATGCTCTGCCAGTCGAGTTTGTAGACACGGCACAACAGGTGTCTCAGTCTGAGATATTTGCTATAGAAGGTAAGGAAACTATACTTTCAAAGGGTCAGCCTTTGTCAGTTGCTCATCTGACAGATTTACTAGAATTAAATAATAAAAAACTGTGGCAAAAAAATCGGTATTTGAGACAGGAAACCGGGAGAGAAAATCTGAAGGAGAATAAAAACTACTTCCGAAATTCAAGTTCTTCAAAAATGCCTTGTATTGTTTTAAAAGTTGGGGAGGAAAGATTGGGATTATTTGTAGATGCTTTGATAGACGAACAGGATGTGGTGATGAAACCTCAAAGTCAATTGCTCAAACGGGTGCGAAATGTTTCTGGTGCCACAATTCTCGGTACTGGGGAAGTTTGTATGGTACTCAATCCCCACGATTTGATAAAATCTGTACGCCAGCAAGTTTCGTCTCGTGGGGTTGGGAGTGCGCGATCGCAACTTGAGACTGCCAGCAGAAAACAAGTTATACTATTAGCAGAAGATTCGATCGCCACGCGCACTCAAGAAAAGCGCATACTGGAAGCTGCAGGTTACGAAGTTGTGACTGCGGTAGACGGATTGGATGCTTTCCATAAATTGAAAACTCGCGATTTTGATGCTGTGATTTCTGACATACAAATGCCAAATTTAGACGGTTTGGCCCTGACTATTAAGATTCGCGAGCAAAAAGAATACAGTGAGTTGCCGATAATTTTAGTGACATCTTTGGCATCGGATGAAGATAAAAAAAGAGGTGCTGATGCGGGGGCCAATGCTTATATTCCTAAAGGTACTTTCAATCAAGATGTGTTGGTAGAGACACTAAAAAGGTTAGTTTAGTCATTAGCTATTTGTTGTTAGCTATTTGTTATTAGCTATTTGTTATTTACTACCAATTAGCAAGGCCCAATGCCCTGTGTCTAGTGAAAAATTCCCCGTGCATGGATGCCGAATTTATCATTTCCCATTCCCCATTCCCCATTTCCGAGCAAACTGATGTTGTTGCCCATTAAACTATTGTTAGTTGAAGATTCTCCAGTAGTTACCATCGTTCTCAAACGAATTTTTGAGTCCTCGCCAGACATCCAAGTTGTAGGAACTGCTTGCAACGGATTAGAAGGACTAGAATTAATTCCCAAACTTCAGCCCCAAGTAATCTGTACGGATTTGAACATGGCACCAATGAACGGGTTAGAATTTACCGAAGAAGTAATGAAGAAATATCCGCTACCAATTTTAGTAATTAGTGCTTCAGTGCAAGCGAATGATACTCAGAATGTATTTCAAGTGTTAAAGGCTGGTGCATTGGATGTTTTTCCGAAACCGATGGGCGGGTTGGTATCTGATTACGATCGCCTAGCTAATCAATTAATAGCTAAGGTGAAAATTCTCTCAGGAGTTAAAGTATTTACACGGCATCCAAAAAAGATACCTACTGAAGATAAAAATCAAATTGTAAAACTCAACCAAGCACCAGTTCCTAATTACAAATTTTCTAACGAAAATGTTAAATCTCCAACTATTAAAATATTGGCGATAGGGGCTTCTACAGGCGGACCACAAGCACTGTACGCGATTATTTCTAAACTTCCAGCTAGTTTTCCCGTGCCTATAATTTGTGTCCAACACATCAGTGAAGGTTTTTTGCAAGGATTAGTTGATTGGCTGGGTTATGAATCGAAACTGCCTGTTAAGATAGCTGCTTTTGGGGAATTGCCACAAGCAGGGACTGTGTATTTTCCTCCAGAAAAACGTCATTTAGAATTGGATTCTCAAGGGCGATTTATTTATTCAGAAGCTGCTCATGCTGCGGGACACTGCCCTTCTGTAACGGTGACATTTAAGTCGGTAGCTAATTTTTATAGTCGGGCAGCAGCGGGGGTTTTGCTGACAGGAATGGGTAGAGATGGTGCTGACGGAATGTTGGAGATCGCTAGACAAGGGGGGTTGACAATCGCCCAAGACGAGGCTAGCTGCATTGTCTTCGGAATGCCCAAGGAGGCGATCGCCCTCGGTGCCGCCAAATATGTTCTACCTGTCAGTGCGATCGCTCCCTTACTCCTGGCAAAATTAAACATTTAGGACTTACCTCGCAAATAGTGCAGAATGCCCCGCCCCTCGACTTGTTAAAGAAGTCGAGGATCAGAGAGCGCGATCGCAACTTTTTACTTCATTAATTACTCAAAACTGATTTTTTGTCCTAAGTCCGATTATTTGATTTTGATAAACTTACCAATTACCTCGCGCAACTTATCAGCATCAAACGGCTTAGTTAAATACTCTGTTGCTCCCGCCAAACGCCCCTGTACCTTATCAAAGGCTCCATCTCGCGCTGTCAGCATTACGATCGGCAAATTCTGAAACTGAGGCAAGCTCCGCACCGTGCGGCAGAGTTCCAATCCGTCAATACCGGGCATCGAAACATCCAGCAACAAAACCGAAATTTGTTCGTGATAAATCGTTGACAAAGCATCCACTGCATTGTCGGTTACGAGAACTCGAAACTCTTTGCTTAAGGCCTGTTTAACAAGTCCTTGCATCACGACGCTATCATCAACTGCCAAAATAGTTGGTACTTGACTGCTACTTGCAGACATATTCTTCTCCCTGTTTATTTATAGTTCTTGAAAATACAAAACATACTTCGTTCAGTTATTTT
Organism: Microcoleus sp. AT8-A3; assembly: GCF_036705675.1. Classification (NCBI taxonomy): domain Bacteria; kingdom Bacillati; phylum Cyanobacteriota; class Cyanophyceae; order Oscillatoriales; family Microcoleaceae; genus Microcoleus; species Microcoleus sp. AT8-A3. The sequence goes on along the minus strand of NZ_JAUBVD010000019.1, from coordinate 95,508 downwards.
TTGAGAGTTGCCTCTAGCCAATAATTGTCAACTCCGTTGGAGCGTTAGTTGAAACTTTACCCCTGTTTTTTTACCTCAAACTCGAAAAAAGGGATTGGGAGATTGGTCGATCGGCAATTACAACAGTTGCAAAATGTGCATCCGGGGTCAAAAACCCTAAAAGGTCGAGTTTGAACAACTATTGTTACAAAGTTTAACATCTTACCAATTTTTTGTAATTCATCTCCTAACTGTAGTTGAACACTCGGCTAAGGCACAGCTCGGTAAAGGACACTGGTATTGTGGCACAAACCCCTGATTTAAATCTACCAGCAAGCCAGCTACCCACGATTAGAGAAGTCTGTTAAAATACAATTAAACTGATAAAAAAATTCTAGGTAAGCAATAGTCATATATTTTGGAAAGCTGCTTCCTCCCAACAGAGGGTCTTAGATTGAGAGAGTCCGAGGTATTCAAAAGCATAGTCAACTGGAAGTATAATTTATATAGTCTTAGATATGGGGTGCTCTAACTCCGATAACTCAAAAGTTTTCAGATCAGTCAAGAGGTTAGTCTGAATTCGGCGCAAGCAACCTGCGCCGAACTTGCGCCCCGAGTCTCCCAGCACAGAATTCATAGCTTGTTTTTCAAGGGAAGTATTGAGAAGGGCGGTTGCCAGCAACTAGACGGGCAGTTACACATGATGAAAGCACCCTTGCCTCTTGGTAAAAAAAAAGTGTTCAAGCTCCATAACATTGATTTGTATCAGCTTCTGGGATCTGATCCAGAGGCTTGCTTGGACAGTTTGGTCGGTTTGGCAGCTCAGATGAGCCGAACTCCTATTGCTTTCTTGAGCTTGATTGACGGTAATCGCCACTGGTTGAAGTCGCAGTTAGGTATCGATCGAACTTTGACCCACCGTTACCTGAATTTTTGCGCTCGCGCCCTAGACCCAACTCCCGAAGATTTCGCCCAGAGTTCAAACTCAAAGTCGGAATTTGACCGGGCAATTTCCCTGCAACAACCGCCCGTTGCTTCCGAATTTGCGATCGAACTTCCTATAAATTCCTTTAAAGAACTGCCTGCCGCCATTGTTAGAGACGCTTCCACAGATGTGAGATTTGGCGATCATCCGCTGATCGTTTTCTACCCCTTCGTGAAATTTTACGCCGGAATCCCAGTTGTCAGCTCTGAGGGGCAGGTGCTGGGAGTGCTATCCGTCATGGACTCGGTGCCGCGAGACTTGACAAAAGAAACGATAGAAGCTATGCAAGCTTTAAGTCGGCAAGTTGCGAGTTTGGTGGAGCTGCGCTGGCAATTAGTCAAAGCCCAGAAACAGTTGCCAGAGGTAGAAGATATCACCTCGGACAGCCCGCAAATCTCGGAGTTAGTTTCTGGCTCGAACCGATCGAGCTTGTCTGCGGTACCTACGCCACAGAGTAGCAGGACAATATACGGCACAAAAAAGCTCCCGACGCTGGGGGAAACAGGCACATCTCAATATGTGTGGGAAGCTTCAGCGGGCATCGGGCGCGCGGACGATACCCAACAAATCCGAGAAATCGTTGCCGGCCCGGGCGACACATCCGATCGCCAACTGACGGCAGCGTCCCTACAAGAGCGAGCTCGCTTGGGAACCCTGCAAGCTAAAGTCGGTGCAGCCCTCGGACAAGGCGGGAAAATATCGGTCATCCTCAATCGCTGCACCGAGGCAATGGTAGAGTACCTCGACGCCACAGGGGCGAGCATCTGGACTTTCAACCAGCAGACAGAGCGGTTAGAATTGCAGGCCAATTCAGGACTTAGGAGCCAAGATTGGGCAAAAGAAATAGAAGATTGGGTGCCAACAGAAGCGGGAAAACTCCAAACGGCTCCTGTGTGTCTAATGTCGAACCCGTCTCTGTGTACCATTACCTATCCGTTGATTGTCGAAGAGCGGCTGGTGGGAGTGATGGCTCTGTGCAGTAGCGCTTTGGCAAGCGAGGGAGCGCTAGAAGTTCTGGGTTGCATTGCTAACGCCATCGCCGTGGCGATCGATCGCCACGCAGCCCGAGAAGAATTGTTGAGCCGCCGGGAAGGCCTGCTCTTCGGCCTCGCCAGCCAGATGCGGAATTCCCTAGACCTCGACAAAATTTTAGATACGGCTGTCAACGAAATTCGCAGCTTGTTGCAGGTTGACCAGTGCTACTTTTTGTGGTACTCCATCTCGCGAGACGGCCAACCCAGCTTTGCAATTACCCACGAGGCGGCAAATCCCGAACTCAAAGAGCGGCTCACAGAATACCCGATCGAACAAGTAACGCTGCTGGCCGAGAAAATTTGCCACCGCCAAACGCTCCGGATCGGCGACGCTGCAACAGCACTGTGCATCGAACCGCCAACGCGAGCTTTTTTGAGAAGTATCGGGATTGTTTCTAACCTGCTGCTGCCGCTCAAGACTCACTCCGGTCAAATGGGTGCTGTAGTTTGCAACCATTACAGCAGCCACCGTTCCTGGGCGACGAGCGAAGTGGAATTGCTGCAAGCGGTGGTGGATCAACTGGCGATCGCGATCGACCAAGCCGAACTCTACGCCCAAACCCGCGCTGCCGCCTTAGCCGCCCAAACTCAAGCCCGCCAACTGACGGAAACTTTGCAGCAGTTGCAGCAGAAAGAAGCTCAGCTCATCCAAAACGAAAAAATGTCCTCTCTCGGTCAAATGGTCGCCGGCGTCGCCCATGAAATTAACAATCCGGTTAATTTTATTTACGGCAACTTGACTTATTGCAAGCAGTACATGAAAAATCTGCTGGATTTACTGCACTTGTATCAAAAGCACTACCCCGACCCTTGTCCCGAAATTCTCGACAAAAGCGAAGAAATCGATGTTGAGTTCATAGTGCCGGATTTGCTAAAAATTCTGTCTTCCATAGAGATGGGAACTGAACGCATCCGCCAAATTGTCCTGTCTCTGCGGAACTTCGCACGGCACGACGAAGCAGAGATGAAGCCGGTGGACATTCACCAAGGGATTGACAGCACGCTGCTGATTTTGCAGAGTCGCTTGAAGTCAAACGGGCTAGTGCCGGGAATTGAGGTAATTAAAGACTACGGCGACTTGCCGAAGGTAGAGTGCTATCCCGGACAACTCAACCAAGTATTTATGAATATTTTGGCGAATGCGATCGACTCTTTGGAAAATCAGCCTCCACCCAAGACGATCAAAATCTCGACGGCGGTGGTGAACCCAGACTCGGAGGCTGATGAGTCAGGAAAGTCGAGGGGTCAAGTTGTGGTGATTCGGATTCAAGACAGCGGGCCCGGATTGCCCGAAAAAGCTAAATGCCACTTGTTTGACCCTTTCTTTACCACTAAACCTGTAGGCAAGGGTACGGGGCTCGGCTTGTCTATCAGCTACCAGATAGTGGTGGAAAAACACGGAGGAAGTTTGAAGTGTATCTCCGAACCTGGACAGGGAGCGGATTTCAGGATTGAAATCCCGGTAGCTCGCCCCCCTGCGATCAAAGAATAAACCTGCGGGCGATCGGTCTCAAAAAGATTTTTAAAATTTTCTTGTCAAAATGCTTGACAGATTCCTGTGTTTGAATGTTAAGATAGTGAAGGTTAAGACGTTGGGGCGTCGCCAAGTGGTAAGGCAGCGGGTTTTGGTCCCGCCATTCAGAGGTTCGAATCCTTTCGCCCCAGTTAAATTGTGTCCGGTCAATCAATTGTTGAACTCATTGTTTCTATTCTGACCAAGGGCGACGAGCGATTAAAAGGGCGGGTTTTTGAGATTGTCAATTGTTGGCAGATATTTTTCGTGAACCCGCCCCTACCGTATTAGGGGTAATCGAGCGGAAATAATATCATAGGATATCAGAAACCGGGTTTATTCCTGCGGGTTTTACCTAAAATCCTAGATTGGTGGTCAAGAAATTGGTTTTTTTGGTCGCCAGTTTCCATTTTTCGCAGAAACCGTTGTTTGTGCGTAAGATCACTTCTGACTGCGCCGGAATTGTATAGCAGAAGGAAGAAGGAAGAAGGAATAAAATCAATCGTTTCACCCATTAACAACGTCCTAACCGTCTTGGCGGTTGCTATAAAATCGAGTTAACATTCAACACTCATATCAAATCCGGTTGCATTGCAATGATTAAACCGCTGTTGACGCCGAGAATACAGAGGAAGAGAACAGAGAGATGAATAATTCCGATGCTACCGGATTTGAGATCAACCATCATTCAGTTTTTCGACTAACAGTCAACACTCAACAGTCAACAGTCAACAGGCCCTACTCCATATCACTGCAAAGTGCTGGGGCCACGAGCATTTAGCCGATCGAAAACGTATCGGGAAATTGCCGGAAATGCTGTTTCGTCCTTGGAATAAGCCGGATCGTCTGCGAAAACAACTAAGATATAAATCGCGCGATCGTCTAAAGTTCTGACAAAGGCCGCTTCGCTGCGGGATTTGGAAGTATAGCCTACTTTGGAACCAAAATAAATATTAGTTGGTAAAGATTCGCCAAGAAATCCTTTTATCGAATTGCTAGGGTCATTTTTCCATGCCTTGGGGTCTAAGTCTCTAGTCAGCAAGTAAGCCATTTTGCGACTGGCGACGCTGGAAACGGCTTGCCTCGTATAGATTTCATATATTAATCTTGCCGCTTGGTCGGTAGTTACTTGATTGCGAATCGGCACAGAAGCATCGCCCCGCAATTGCAAGTCGCGACCGATTGGCCCTTCTTGTCTTAAATAGTATATGGGATAATTTTTGGTGCTTATACGAAGATCATTGTAGCCGGCGGACTGGAAAAATGTGTTAATTTGAGTGCGCTTTTTCAGCCAGGTTTGCAACTCTTCTCCTGCGAGCCTGCCGCCGGATTTTGTATCTGTGATTTTGTCTAAAATTCGGCTAGCAGCATCGTTGTTGGAGACGCGAATCATTTGTTCTAGGTCGTTTTTAAATGCAGATTCTCTTTGCGTAATGATGCCTTTTTCTATGGCTGAGTAAAAGGCGGCCATCCAAAATAACTTGGCAACGCTAGCGGGAAATCGGAGAGTTTGATTTTGATATCCGGCAAAGGTGTGACTTTGGGAATTGCTGACATCAAATAAGGTAATTGATAGCCGTTCTGCGGGCATTCCTTTGGTGGTTGCAATCTTCACAGCTTCATCAACAATCCCTTGCAATTCTTGAGAGTAAACTGGATTGGGAGGTGTTTTTATGTTGTAGCTAAAGGTAGGCTCGCTTTGACGATCGGCTAAATTTTCCGATGGTTCAATTGTCGGAGGCGAGAGTGTTTCTTGAGGCGAGACGGCCTGTTGAGCCAAGATGACTGGTGGTTCTGGGGCGCGGCGAATTCTGAACGGTATTGTGACAATCCAACCGATCGCGATCGCCCCGGCAATTAAACACAGGATGTTACGGTATTTTAAGCGAGAAAATTTCGTCCTGACTCGACGACGGGATTTGACAGGAGGCTGGCTGCTTTGGCGTCGTGGCCCGATTGCGCCTAGGGGCTCTATTGGGCGTCGGGGGGAAATTGGGCGGGGGCGGCGTCGGCGTTCTACTTGCATTACAGTTTTGTGCTATCAAACTCGCACGATCAGTTTATAATAGGGCGGCATCTAAATGACAAGTGTATCGATCTAGTCCGCTGTTGCCAATTTTATCGGTCTACTAGGCTGATTGAGAATTCTAGTAATTGTAAAATTTTCAGGATAGCACTGAGTTGAAGCAAAATCCTTGGAAAAACATGAAAAATTTTTGGAGTCTGGCTGTTTTGGGATTTGCGATCGTCGGCGTGAATAATTCTTTGATACCTGATGTTTGGGCATTTCAGTCTCAATCTACTACGGGATATGTTGTCGATCGACAGACAGCAGCACAGGGCGCGGATCTAGCGTTTTCCTTGACGGGAGAAAGCGAAAATCTGGAATTAACAAACAAGCCAACTGTTTCCAGTTTTCCGAGTATGTTGTGGGACTTCAACAATTTAGCGGAAATTTCCTATTCCGAATTGCTGAAACTGCTGGCGAGACGATCGGACTCCAATAATACCGAGAGAGAAACCGTTGCACAGCCTGAAGACATAGCACGTTTTGAAAAGGTTGTACAGTATGCAAAACAACAAAATTTGCACGATCGCTCGATGGGAGAAATCGTCCAGGCGATCGCCGATAACTTCCTAGGGAAGCCCTACGCCGCTGGCTTGCTGGACAAATCCGGCGAAGAAAAGTTGATCGTAACTTTGAATAAATTTGATTGCGTTTTATTTGTAGAAACCGTTTTGGCGATCGCCAGGGGCGTAGCAGTACAAGATTACGACTATCAAAACTTTGTAAATCGCATAGAAGAACAGCGGTATTTAAACGGTAAAATGAACGGTTATTGCAGCAGATTGCACTATTTTTCCGACTGGATTAACGACAATCAAAAACGGCAAACTGTGGAAAATATCACCGCCGAATTAGGCGGAGTGCCCATGAATAAAACACTAAATTTCATGAGTCAGCACCGCAGCAGTTACCCGCAAATGCTCAAAGACGAAGCAACTTATCAGTGCATAGTCAGCCAAGAAGCCGACTTAGCCAAAACTACTGTTAATTACATCCCCACAAATCGCATAAAAAGTGTTTATTCTCAGTTAAAACCAGGGGATATTGTAGCGGTAGCCACCGATGTTAAAGGATTGGATGTCACCCACACAGGTTTAGTCTACCGCAATGCGGACGGCAATATGGGTTTAATTCACGCTTCGCCGGCTGGGGAGGTAACAGTTGCTTACGACTTACAGAGATATATTAGCAGAGTCGAAAGTGCGATCGGAATAGTAGTCGCTAGGGCGAAAACACCTAATTAAATTAGTTTGTACTCCTAGGTTGCATCAGCTTGCATTATTTTAGCTGCCAATTCACAATTTCTGTACTGATATCAAATCCGGTAGCATCGTCCTGTATTCATCTCTGTATTCTCTCCCTCTGCGTTCTCTGCGCCCTCTGCGGTTAAATCATTCCGATGCAACCGGAAACGATATGACGCACCCTACCAAGTAGAGAAACCGGGTTTTTTGCCGAATTTGCGGATGGCAACCCGTCTTTTTGTAAAAAAACCCGGTTTCTGGGCCCCCATCGTCAGCCTCAAATCAATTGACAATTTCGCTGCGAGATACCTTACTCTTTCTAGCAGGATTTGGCGTTAATTCCGGCGGCGAAACTTGAACACTTCCCCACTCATTCAAAAAGCTTTTCAGCAAAACCTCTTGCTGAGTGCGAAATGTCTCGACATTTGCCCCTCCATTCATAATCACAAACCACACAGTTTCTTGTTTTTGAGTTGGCAAAGCTCCGCCCAAAGCGCTAACATTATCCAACGTGCCCGACTTGACCACTGCTAATTGGGGTAGCGGCCGTTCTGATAGTATTCCTTCATCTTTCCCAACTACAGTTAAGACATCAGCAATTGTCATGCTGTAAGGTTCAAGATAGCGTTCTAAAGCTATAAACAACGCGCAAGCAGCCCGGGGAGAAATGAGATTTTCTTCGCTCAATCCCGAACCGTTGACGAGTTGAATTTCTGCGGGAGGAACTCCGGTTGCTGCTGCTGCTTTTTGCGCGACTGTTTTAGCGCCACCGACAGTATCAGCTAGCATATCTGCCATGAGATTGTTGCTGTACTGATTCATTTTTTTGATCAGTTCAGCGAGGGGCAAAGAATAATGTTTGACTAAAGGCTGCACGTCATTGGGAGATGCTGACAAAACTTTTACAGAACCCTCAATTGCTATTTGGGGTTTCGGCGTATTTGGAGGCAGGGTTTGATACTGGGCGGCGGCTTCGCTGGGCCAGATTTGACTGTTCAATCCTTGTTTGAGCAATTCTCCCGATTTGAGGGGATCAAGTTCAAAGTTCATGTAAAACTTATCGACAATTATCAAATTGCCACTGACTCGCTTGATCCCTTTTTGACTTAAGGCGTTACCAAGGGCGATCGCCTCTTCCCAGACAAACAACGGATCGGCGTTTCCCTGTATAATTAAATCGCCTTTTAATACGCCGTTTTCAATTTTTCCAGTTGTACCAATTAAGGTAATAAATTGATGTTCCGGCCCGAATTGTTGCAGCGCTACGAGAGATGTTGCTACTTTGGTAATAGAAGCGGCTGACAGAGGAACGGTACCTTGATGATTGGCTAGCAAAGTATTGCCAGATTGCATCCAGACGCCTTGGTTTTCTTTGGCAAAACCTTGGGCGGCCAACTCGTTGAGATATTGCTGGATTTTGGTATTTGTGGGGGTTTCGGGATTGGTAGCAGAGACTATTAATGGCTGCTGAGGCTGACTTGGTTTAACCGGCGGCGGGGAGGATTCAGCTACAGGAGAGGGAGATGCAAGTTGAGCTGATTCAGTAGCGGCGCATCCGGCAATAATTGTGAGAAGGGCGATCGAACTCGCAGCAGTCAAGTAGCGGTTTTTCAGCATTACTTTAATTTTTTTCATCATAATGTACGATCGTCTGTTCGGCACGCCCGATGGAAAGTTTAGCATTCTTCTCGCGCGTGGGGCGAGCCTCCGGATCTGCATTACCAAACTCCCGAACCGCTAAAATTGCCTATCTTCTTCCTTCTCCATCTTTCTTCGCGCACTTCGCGTCTTCGCGGTTGGTTAAATAGAGATTGTTTAAAGACTGCGGAATTTTATACCAATAGTCCGGACTGTTTTTAGTTCGTAGTCTGAAACCCTCGATTTTTCGTTGGTATCTCGATTGCCTTGGAGCCGGGAAACCCTTATTCTACGGTTGGTAATCAAAAACTGTTTGAAGTATTGAAATCTAAAATCTAAAATCTAAAATCTAAAATAGTCTGATCTTCAGCGCCTGGGGCCTTCACCCCAGGCCGATCGCTCTCACAAATTTAAGGGTAAACTGGTTTATCCGGCCATACTCCCTATACTCAGCGGCACCATTTCGCCGTGCATCGTCAGGCCTAATAACATCGGGCCGCCCGGTCGGATCAACTCTCCTGTAAGCGCGCAGCGTTCCTCCTGCTGTGCTGTGGCATTAATGCTAGCTCGAATATCCGATCGAGAAAACATCTGCCGATACTCTCCAGACTTCTGCTGCACGTAATTCCAGAGCAAATCTCGAATTAAAGCTTGATAGCCTTGATTGCCCGCGAGCTCTTTAAGTCTCTCCTTGAGCTCTCTTTCGAGTCGAATGCTGGTGACTTCCATTTCGGTGGTTGAGGTTCTAGGTAGGGTATGCATAATTTTTTCTCCGTGACGGGTGGACATATGTGTAATATCAGTGTAGTATGTTTACAGCTAGATTGAAAGCCTCTTAACCACCTTCTGCCGACTTTGAAATTTCTCCCCACCTACTCCACCTATCAACTGAAGTGCGATCGCCCCACGGGTCGCTCAGAGTCGTCACGGCACGTCTTTAGCAATGGTTTTGCGACTGTTGCAGCGACTTCGTGGGCGGGCTTGGGCCTAATAAAACCTGGTTATAGTGGATTAGGACAAATTGCAGAAATTAATGACAACGAGGTAGACCGGGACGGTCTGCAAGTGGCACAGCCATATCGAGAGAGGCGAAGCGGGAGGTACAGCTAAACTACTGTACCAAGACAGGATGAAAATTTGCATGAAAGCAGTTTTTCTGGCCCCCGCTTCTCTCGTAAGAGAAGCGGGGGCATTTTGATTGGATATTTGAGAAATTCGATCGGCTTGGGGAACTGGGAAAAAACCAGATGTAGCCAATGCTGACGAAGCAAGCAAGATTCAAAATCTAAAATCTAAAATCTAAAATCCAAAATCCAAATGAGGAGGAGCAAGCCGTGACCGTAGTAACTGATGTATTGAGGCAATCTGTGGTGGTATTTTCTCAGAATTACCTACCGATGAGCCGTGTCAACATCAAACGGGCGATCGTACTGTTGGTAACAGGCAAGGCTGAACCTCTTGATTTTAGCATTGGCAACGGCTGGCTGGTACGATCGCCCAGCACCAGCATCCACGTACCCGAACAAATCCGCTTGACTTTTGGTAACAGGGAACGCCTGTGGAAAGTGCCCCCGGTGAATCGCCGGGAAGTTCTGCGCCGCGACGCTCATTCTTGCCAATACTGCGGTAGCAATCGGCATTTGACGCTAGATCACGTCATGCCTCGCTCGAAGGGCGGCCCGCATACTTGGGACAACGTGGTGACTGCTTGCGAACGGTGCAACTCTCGTAAGGGCGATCGAACTCCCGTAGAAGCTGGAATGTCTCTGCGAACTAAGCCGAAAGCCCCCATACACCCCACTGTTGCTTTTGCCGAACTGTTTTGGCACGAATATCAAATAGGGGAATAGGGCATGGGAAGAATTTTAGATTTTAGATTTTAGATTTTAGATTTTAAATTGATGCGTAATGCTCATCTAAAATCTGCCCTAAATCCCAATTCCAAATTCCCGATCGCCAATTTTCAATTACCAATTTTCAACTTTCAATTCCAAATTTAGGGCTGTCAATATGCTGAAGTTGACTTACACTGAAACGGGCTTTAACCTCGAGCGTTTGGCTCAATCTCCCGAACAGTTAGTGGCGCTGCGAGTTGTGCTGGCTATGCGAGTTGGTCAAAGCATCAGCGTCGAACCGAGCACTGCGGCATTTTTGCTGCCCGCGAATTTGTCGGCGCTGCCTCTGTTGGAATCTGAGGCGCGCCGAAACGACAACGATGCGATCGCCCTTTGTGTTGCTGATGCTGACTTTGTAGAAGTGACTCTGCGCGGTACGTGGATTTCTGACGCGTCTGAGGGGGCCCAGGGCGTGTTTGCGACTGTTTTGGGCGATCGGGCAGAACTATTGTTGCTCAAACTCTGGCTCGAAACTCAGGCTGCTGCGGAGGTTGTCGGGGAAGTCGGCGATTAATATCGGATGTGGAAGAAAGAGGGAAGAAGCAAGAGGGAAATATTTTCTTATTATCGCACTCCCCCACTTTCGGTGTTGCATAATTCCAGGATAATTTTGATTGTTTTGTGGGATGGGCGTCCCGCCCGTCCGGTGTATTGTCAAAGCAGGCGGGACACCCCACAATAATCATCCTCAAATTGTGCAACGCCCCACTTTCTCCCCCTCTCCCGCCACAAGCGCACTTAATTCCATTCTCCTTGCAGCCCAAAAGCAGCCCAATAATAAGGAGATTGCCATTCTGGAAGCTGTAGCACTTCGATTTGCGCCGATCGCAGTGCCGCAGCAGGCGCCAACTTATCTTGGAGCATTTTTTTGTAAAATCGTGTCATCAACTCAGAAGTTACTTGATCCTCAACACTCCACAGAGAAACCACCACACGCGGCGCCCCCGCATACATAAACCCTCTCGTCAAACCCACCAACCCTTCTCCTTTAACGTCTTTTCCCAAACCCGTCTGACACGCACTCAGCACCACCAATTCAGCCGGTAAATTGAGATTAAAAATATCATTCAGTCGCAAGTAGCCATTTTGTAACGTACCTTTCTCATCAACCAAAGAAAGCACCAATCCCGATAATTCTGGATGTTTGCTATTAGCAAATCCGTGCGTAGCGAAATGAACAATGCGATATTGAGATAAATCAGGATCGGTTGCCGTGGTACGATTAGCCATAAAGTCAAACGCTTGTTTTTCCAAATCATCCGGTACCAAAGCCAAGATTTGCTCAGCTTCAGTTCGCGAGAAAGGTAGGCGAGTCCAATAAATGTTAGCCTCAGAGGCTGATCTCTGTAATTGTTGCGCTTCCACTGGCAGATTTTCAACAGTTTGATTCTTCGCAACAGAGGATGTACTCGTGCCTTTGAGCCGTTCATCGTCAGTGCTAAAAACTGGATCTGCAAACAAGGCGATCGCCTTTGGAGCCGGTTCACGAGTCGCCATATCCCGCCGCAGAATTGCTAAAGTTGAAGCAGAAGGCAGATTAACAATTTCATGCTTAACTATTAGCGGCGCTTCAGATTTTTCCAGAGTAAGGGCGCCAAAAGGAATGTATTGCAAGGCTCCATCCGCAACAATTAGCAAGCGCTTGTTGCCCAACTCAGAAGCAACCGGAGCGAGAATCGTTTGGCTCAGAAGTGCAGCAGATTCAGCAACCATTTGAGGAGAGGTTCTCGTGGTCTCTTTGGTTAAAGTATCGCGGAAATTCTTAGCCGTAGCTTCAATCTCGGTGCGAGAAGGGAGTTCGTAACTGGTGAAAGAAGTTTTCGTCACCGCCCACAAATAACTGCGCTCCTCACCCAGAGAATATTCTAAAAGTAGCGTATTGTCATCGAGTACCTGTTGTTGAATTTGTGGCAAGTTGAGAGGTTCGGGATATTTGAGGGCAGCGTAACGAGGACTGCTAGCGCGAATTTTAGCTTCTATTTGAGCAAGTTCCTTGAGAATCGTATCGATTTTTTGTTGAATTTCATTCACAGCTTCTTGGGTAGATTTAGCGATGACAATTTGGTATTTGCGAGTCTGAAAATCACTAAGTTGTTGTTGCAAATTTTGTTCTTGGGCTAGCAGTTGCGAGTCAACACCTTGGCGAATATTTGCGCTGGCTTCGCTAAGGAGTTCAAGCAGACTGCGGGCACGGGCACGTTCGCTAGCATGAAAGGCTTGTGCGTCGTAACCTTTATCGGGATTTTTCAGGTGCAGTTGCATCAACAAATCGATGTAAAACTGGTAATAATCTTGGTTGCGGGCAAAGTAAGACTGCCGCAGTTCTTGGCTACCGATTTGAGTGCGGAGGTTTTCAATAATATTAATTGCGGTTTCGATTTCGGTTTGGGCAACTGTGAGGTTATTTTGTTGGCGGTTTAAGATGGCTTGATTGTAGATGATGTGCGCTTCTTCTGTTTTGTAACCGAGTTGTTGGGATAGAGATAAAGCTTGGTTATAGTTTTCAATGGCGGTAGAACTTTGCCCTAAAGCAGCTTGTATTTTCCCCATTTGATTGAGGACTGTGGTTTCTTTTACTTTGTCGTTTAGGTGTCGGGAGATGCTCAGGGCTTGGTTGTACGCATTCAGGGCAGTTGACCATTCTTTTGAAGCGATGTAGGTGCTACCAATGCCAGTTAAGGCAGTAGCTTCTACTGCTAAATTACCTGCGGGTCGAGAGATGACTAGGGCTTTGTTGTAGGAGTCTAGGGCATTTTTCCAGTTTCCTGTAGCAGCGTGAATATTACCAATGTTGTTGAGGGTGTTGGCGACTGTCGCTTGGTCATTTAATTGATAAAATAAGGGCAACGCTTGGTTATAGTAATCCAGGGCTGTTTTCGGGTCAGCTAAATCAGTGTAAAGTTGACCGAGACTGTTGAGTAGGGCTGCTTGTTCTGTTTTAGCACCTGCTTGTTTTGATAATGGCAACGCTTGATTGTACGAGTCTAAGGCAGATTGAAATTGTCCGAAATTGACGTAAATCTTACCAATGGATAAGAGAGTCTGTGCAGCTTGGGCGTAGTTTCGCTCTGCACGATAGAGTGCGAGGGCTTCTTCTAACTTTTGAAGTGCGAGTTGTCTAGATTCGGCGGTTTCTTGGCTAGACAGTTGATTTCCCTTGAAAAATGCGACTTCAGCCGCAGAAACTTTGATTCCGGTGGCGATATCCCAGACACGGGCGGTTCTATCCCGACTAGCAGTCAGAATTTGGCGACCATCTGGGCTAAATACGGCACTTTCGACACTATCTTCATGTCCTCGGAAGATTGCTAACAAATTGCCTTGGTTATCCCACAGGCGGGCGGTTTTATCCTCACTAGCGGTGAGAATTTGGCGACCATCAGGACTAAATACGGCGGTGTTGACAGAACTGTCATGATCTCGGAATATGGCTAACAGATTGCCTTTGATATCCCATAGCCGGGAGAGTCTATCCCCACTGGTGATTAAAATTTGCCGACCATCCGGGCTAAATACGACGCTGCTGCTAGAACTAGAGCCTTTCTCTACATCCTTCTGCCCCCGAAACTCTGCTAGGAGATTGCCTTGGGTATCCCACAGACGAGCATACCCGTGGGAATCATTGCCGAGGGTAAGGATTTGCCGGCGATCGGGGGTAAAGATGGCATTATCAACCCACTCATGCCCCCGAAACTCTGCTAGGAGATTACCTTGGGTATCCCACAGACGGGCGGTTTTATCCGAACTGCTGGTCAGGATTTGAGTTCCATCTGGACTAAAGACTAGGGTGTTGACTTGATACTCATGCCCCCGAAACTCAGTCAGGAGATTTCCTTTGGTATCCCACAGACGGGCGGTACTATCTATACTAGCAGTGAGAATTTGATTCCCATCTGGGCTAAATACTGCCCTTGTAACAGAACCCTTGTGTCCTTGGAATTTTGCCAGGATATTACCTTTGATATCCCACAAGTAGGCAGTTTCATCACCCACTGCAAGGATATGTCGGCTATCGGGGCTAAATACTGGTCTGGAGAGCCTTTCTTTAGAAACTTGAAACTGGGTTAGAAGATTGCCGTTGGTATCCCACAGGTGAACCACTTTCTCGGTCGTGGTAAGAATATGGCGACTATCCGGGCTAAATACCGCACGCTGGACTTCCTGGTTCTCCTGTAACTCTGCCAGTTGAGCGTTATTTTGGGACAAGCTTTCCTGAAAGGTTTGTAGGGCAGCCATTTGCTCGGCTTGGGCAGTAATTGCCACTGACACATCCCACAACCGGGCAGTGCCTTCATTACCAGCAGTGAGAATTTGCCGACCATCTGAGCTAAAGACTGCACTGTGAATGGCACCTTCATGTCCCCGAAACACAGCTAAGAGATTACCTTTGGTATCCCACAACCGGGCGATTCCAGGGCCGAAAGTCTCACTGCTGGTCGTGAGAATTTGCCGGCCATCGGGGCTAAAAATTGCACTTCCAAGATGTGTTTCATCTACCCGAAACTCTGCTAAGAAATTGCCTTTTGTGTCCCACAGGCGAGCAGTTTCATCATTACTGGTCGTGAGAATTTGGCTGCCATCTGGGCTAAATACGGCGGTTTCCAGTCCCCGTTTGTGTCCTCGGAACTCAGCCAAGAGATTACCTTTGAGATCCCACAGACGGGCAATTTCATCATCACTTGCTGTCAAAAATTGACGACCATCGGGGCTAAAAACGACACTTTTGACGGCCTTCTCATGTCCGAGTGGGAATTCGGCTAAGAGATTACCTTTGGTATCCCACAATCGGGCAATTTTATCCTCACTGGCGGTGAGAATTTGGCTACTATCGGGACTAAATGTTGCACCGTTAACCATCCACTGCAATTCTTCTATGTCCTCAACTTTCCTGGGTACGCGCAACTCAGTGAGGAGATTACCTTGGCTATCCCACAAGCTAACCGGATAGCACTGACAATCGGTGGGGAGGATTTTGCTACCATCCGGGCTAAATACTGCATTGATGTGACTGCCCCCTTGCAATACAGAGAGAAGATTGCCTTTGTTATCCCACAAACGGATGTTCTCACCATTGGTGGTGAGGATTTGACTCCCATCTGGGCTAAATATGGCTCGATAGACGCCTTCTTCATGTCCTTTAAACTCTGCCAGGAGATTGCCTTTAAGATCCCATAATCGTGCCGTTTCATCTCGACTGGCGGTGAGAATTTGCCGGCCATCGGGACTAAAGACAGCACTGCTGACCAAACTTTCATGTCCCCGAAATATTGCCAGTTGAGCATTATTTTCAGACACACTTTCTAGAAGGGTTTCCCTAGCAACTATTTGCTCAGATTCAGCAGCAATCGAGGCTGAAACGTCCCACAAACGAGGCACGCGATCCCACCCGAAGGTGAGGATTTGCTTACCGTCTGGACTAAATACTGCACTCACTGCACTCTCATGTCCCCGCAACTTTGCTTTGAGATTGCCTTTGGTATCCCAAATTTGAGCAGTTCCATCTCGACTACTGGTTAGAATATGCCGGCCATCGGGGCTAAATCCTTGGACACCCCAGCGATAAACTTTATGTCCCTGGAATTCTGCTAAAAGATTGGCTTTAGTATCCCAAACCCTGGCTGTATCGCTACTAGCGGTGAGGATTTGCCGACCATCGGGACTAAATTCTGCACTGTAAACCGACTCTTTATGCCCCTGAAACACGGCTAACCCATTACCTTGGGTATCCCACAGACGGGCAGTTTTATCTGCACTAGCCGTGAGGATTTGGCTACCATCGGGACTAAATTTTGCATTAATGACACTATCCTTATGCCCTTGAAACTCTTTGAGAAGATTTCCGTTGATATCCCACAAGTAAACAATTCCATGGGAATCGACAGAAAGGATTTGGCGACCATCCGGGCTAAATACAGCTTTTGAGGAGACTAATCCGCCACTTGTTATCTTTTGATGACCTTGGAACTCAGCGAGGAGATTGCCGTTGATATCCCACAAATGAAATTTATCCCTAAAACCGGCTCGCTCGGAAAACCGACTAATGGTGAGAATTTGCCGGCTATCTGGACTAAATACGGCATTTATGACTTTATCGCCATTCTCAACCCCTCGGAACTCTTTGAGGAGATTGCCTTTGAGATCCCACAGGCGGATGGCTTCATACTCAGTAATGGTCAGAATGTGCTGGCTATCGGGGCTAAAGATAGCACGTCTGACTTCTTTGTCATGACCTCGAAATACCGTTAAATGATTGCCATTAAGATCCCATAGACGGGCAGTTTCATCCTCACTCGCCGTCAAAATTTTACTGCCATCGGGGCTAAAGACAGCACTGGTGAGATCCGCCTCATGTCCTAAAAACACGGCGAGTTGTCCAGCAAATGCTTGTACTGGTTGTTTTATTCCTGATGGGTTAAGGTTTTCTGTTGTTGGTGATTGGGATGGCGTGGGAATCCTGGGTTGGCCGCTGATGGGGATGCTGTAGGTGGTAGCGAATACAACTCCTATCACCAGAGGGAGACAGCGATGCACTTTTCGGTATTTATCTGGCAGCATAATTGTTTTTTGGGAGAGTTAAGAATTGGGAGAGGGGGGTCAACTAAACCTTTCTCTAGCGAATCCGTAAAAGCCAAAAGCTATAGTTTCTTTTTGGATAGGCAAATCTGCTTAGCGTTGGCTCATTTTTTACCGAGGTGATTAAAATTAAGATTGGCTGGGCGTTAGTTGTCAAAAAAAAATATTTATGTTAAAGAGAAACTCTATCATTTTTTATAATCTTTGTCTGTCATTGGCTGCGTCAACGGTGAGGAAAAGACTTTAAGGGATGTAACTTGAATCGGCGGCGGGGCGTTGGCTCGTCGATGTTATTATCTTTTGACCCACATCTGCGGAATGTGGGTTTTATGAACAGGCAAGATGCCTGTTCCACAAGAAAATTTATATTTTGTGGAACAGGCATCTTGCCTGTTGCTGACAATGATGCCAGATATCAGTAAGTCCCTTTAGGGTGTATAAATTATATTGAAGTAAATGCCGTTATCTTGCAGATTGTCGCCTTTATCGCTAATTCTCACCAAAGGAAAAGCGTAATCTACTCGCAGGTTCACCCGCTGTATTGGTTCCCAGATTACCCCCAAACCCAGACCTGCTAAAAATGTCTGATTGGTTAATGTATTAGGATTGTTCGCAACGTTCCATACGGTACCCGCATCCAAAAAAGGAGCCAATTGAAGTTTGGGATTTCCCGAAGCATCGCGTTGTAAAGTAATCCGATCTTCGATGGAAACTCTGAAGCCGTTATCACCAGAACGGACGTTTTGGCGATAGCCGCGCAAAGATTGTCCGCCGCCAATTACAAATTGCTGGGAAGGCAACAAACTATTAGCTGACAACTGTAAGTCTGCCTGCAAAATTAATAAATGTTTGTCATTCAATCGCTGTACTCGCTGCACTTGACCCAGCCAACTCAAAAATTGTCCGTCGGGATCGGAACCTTCGTTTTGAGTAGCATCAAACAAGCTAGTGCCGATTGTAAATTGCGATCGCACGGCCCAAGCACCCTGCGGGTCGCGCCGAATGTAGTCCTGTCCCAGCTTAATTGCACTCGTAGTGCTGACACCATTGGAGTCCGGGCCGGTGCCAAAAGGAAACGGTTCGCCTTCGAGAAAAGTTCTGCCTGTCTGATAAGTAAAACCAGCAGATAAGGCAAATTCTTCGATCGGCGTTCTCCGCAGCGGCTGGCGGTAACTAACTTCAAATAAATGCGATTTTCCCGAAATGTCAAAACGGTTAAAAGGTGCTTGTACGATACTGTTGCGATTCGGTGCCGCCCTCAATTGCAAAGTGCCGTTCATCGCATTTAGCGGCACGCGATAGCTAAAATCAAACACGTCTGAATCGCCGAGCGATCGATAATAAGCTGCTGCCAGTTCGTCGCCATTTCCTGTTATATTGCGGTGCCGCAAACTAACTCCCAATCTTTCGGAACCGACACTGGGAGGCGAGTAATTGTCAATGCTGAAAGTAGGTTGAAATGGATTAGCTTCCGAGACTCGGACGATCAGAATGCTCTCGGCTTCATTATCCCCGGCCCGCAGACTGGCTTCTACATTGTCAAATAAAGGATCGACTCGCAGCAGCCGGAGTTGGTCTTCTAATAAAGCTGTGCTTAAAGGCCTTCCGGCACCGAGTCGAATCCGGCTGCGGATGTAACTTGGATTCAATCTTTTAGTTCCTTCTACCTCAATTCGGGCTAGCTTGCCTTCAATCACTTGAATTTGGACTACCCCTGCGGTGATAGTTTGGGGCGGCAAGACTGCTCTCGAAGTGATGTAGCCACGATTGAGGTAAATTTCGGTAATTTTGTCGGCGATTTGTTTGAGCTGTTCTAGGGTGGTAGAACGGCCTTCTAAGGGGTTGACTAAGGCATTAATTTCGTCTTGGCTTAAAATTGTGCTGCCAACTACTTGAATTTTCTGCACATCAATTGGTGTATTCGGCAGCGTTGGGGGAACTGGCGACGGAGACGGCGGCGCTACTGTGGGCGGTACTTGGGGAGGTTCTGGGGAAGGCTGCGGGGCCGGTTGCAGAAATCGATCGCGATTGGGATCTGGCTGAGTCGGCGGCGACGGTAACAGCGGATTTGGTACTAGATCGCGGTTTA
Source organism: Microcoleus sp. AT8-A3 (assembly GCF_036705675.1). Lineage (NCBI taxonomy): Bacteria > Bacillati > Cyanobacteriota > Cyanophyceae > Oscillatoriales > Microcoleaceae > Microcoleus > Microcoleus sp. AT8-A3. The sequence goes on along the minus strand of NZ_JAUBVD010000019.1, from coordinate 76,490 downwards.
AGTCGGGCGGGAGGTTTCCCGGTGGCGTCTGCGGGTTCTGGGCTAAAAAATTACAATCTAGCGGGTTCTGACATTGGCGATCGTTGTCAACCAGATTTGTTGCTTCGGGCAAGAAGCCCGTACCACAATCAATCAAACTGCTTGTGGAACAGGCTTCTTGGCTGTTCTGTGCCCGGTTCGATGGTCTTTCTGGTTCAGGGTTGGTCTCGATCGCATCGGGAAGCTGATTTAAGTTTGTTGCTGTTTCATCCTGCTTGATTTCTAGTTTTTGCAGTGCTAATACTTGATTGCCCGTATCTGCTGAGTTGTCAGCGGCGATCGGCAACTGAGAAATATCGTTTGTTTGGGATATAGCTTTATTGGCGTAAAAGCAAGCCATCGGGAGCGCTGTTAGAAGTGAAATCCCCAACCGAAATAGTGCAATATTTGCATTCGGGCGCATAATTAATAATTTCTCTAAAATAAGTTTGTCGGCTGCTTGACTATGCCAGTTTATCATTTAGTATTAGGCGAAATTTGACCATCAAAATTTCCACCGCCCGCCTTTCCAGATGCCAAAAGTCCGAACTGCCGATCGTTACAAAAATTTTAATTTATTTAGGACGATCGACCAAACAACCCGCAACAGGCAAAAATCATTTGGGGCGCTGCCAAATACCGCGATCGAAACCGAGCTTTTCGTACTTGCTGCACCCCTCATACTATTTTAGATTTTAGATTTTAGATTTTAGATTTGGCAATGACTCGCCCAAAAACGGATACCGTGCCCCGAATGTTCATCAGTGTAGATCCTAAAATTTTAGACTCCTGTTCCTGCTCCCAGATTCAATGCAGCAAGTAAATCTAAAATCTCAAATCTCAAATCTCAAATCGACTGACTTATGGGTATCAGGGTTTGGGGTACGGGCCTACCGCTGCATTCTTTGCGTGAAGCTGGTATCGAATTATTTTCTTGTGATAGGTGTTAACTCACTTGCGACTAAGGGTTCTTGGGCTATTTTGCCGAGTTCGACTGAATTCAAAACTGCTGACCATTTGATCGCTAAACTGGCATCGCTGGGAGACTGGATACGCAATTGAGCTAGAGTTGCCAGGTACTCGTACCAGAGATTTTGTTGGGCGAAGATGCTGAGCTTGGTGAGATCGGACGATCGATCCAACTCTGTTTTCACGGTTGGGGCGACTGCGGTGCGGTTGATCCACCCGGAAACGAGAACATCATCTTTTGTATTTTTTGGGTTGCATTTGATAGTAAAGTACCATTGATAGTTTTTGCCAACTTCCAAGGTTGGCGAGTTGTCGTCGGAGTCGAGGCTGACGCTAACTACACCTGCACGGCTAGTTACCATGCGAAAACTTTTTTTGTATAGTGTTTTGTCCCTTTCGTCTGCTAACTCAAACTGAACTGTTTTGTCTAGGGCTACGGGAAGGTAGTAGAAAAATGTTGGCTTTGCTGATATGGTTTGCCCCATAGTTGATTGGGGAATCAAGGCAGTTAAGGCAGTGGTGGCCGTGGGGCATTCTAAGCCACGGGTTCCTCCCCCTTCCCGCCTTCCGGGTACTCCGTCCTGTGGCGGTTGAAAGCTATTCCAGGCGGATCCCAATTGCTCGCTGTTGGGTCTACTTCCGCTTGCTTGGGCGGGTTGAACTGTTTGCCAGTTGAGGGGTAGCTGCGGTGGTGATGCGCGCTGGACAATGTTTGCGGGGCTGTTGAGAGCCTCTGCTGGTATTAAAAAACTACCGGCGGCCAGTGCCTTTAAAGACAGAATTAAGGAAAGAGCACTGATATTTAGAGCAGACTTCAAAGCCATGACGAACCTGCCTTCTGATGAACCTAGGAACTTTATCGCACGGTTTTATTCTATCCAAGGTTTTGACCGATATAGTAATCTGTTGTACTTAATTTATATCTTCAGGCAGATACGATTATTTGGGTCGCTCTGTTCAACATAGAATTCTCTGTCGCGTTTGTCAGTGGTAGCTTAGTAGTTATACTTACTTCCATTCACAGCAGCAGGTTGGGTTGAGCTTGTTAAACCCTAATATTCGGGGTGTTTTAACTCTAGCAAGAGGCTACAACGCGTCTTTTGGTAAAAACACCTGGTTGATGCGTCAGTCCTGGATATCAGGAAACTCGGCAATTTTGCTGGTGAACCTCAAGCGATCGGCTACAAGTTACAAATCAGTTTTTGTGTACAATACCGGCAAGAAATTTAGCATGAATCTCGATTCACCTGTTCTCTCGGACAAACAGCCTTCGGGGCTGCGGATGGTCAGACCCATCGGAGTCTTGGCACTGCACGGCATTGCTTTTTTAGGAAATAGGTTGTTCGCTGTCGATCGCGCCGAAGGGCTGCTATTGGAGATCGATCGAGAAAGTGACAACACTACTGTTTTGAATCCTTATCAAACGGCTAAGTTTGCCGGCGCAACGGGGCTGGCTATTTCGGAAGATACTCTCTGGTTTGCGCGGGATGAGGATATTTGTTGCTGTCGGGGCGCAATTCTGGACGGGGCGATCGCTGAACTCAAACCGGAACATTTTGTTTCGCTTTCTTATCCTGCTGACGGGATTGCTGTGTGGAAATCTACGCTTTATGTGACTTGCCAGAGATTGGGCTATATTCTGGTTTTTGACCTGAAAACTGGTCGGGAAATTACTCGGTTTTACGCCCCCGGTATTGGGGTAGAAAATATCACAGTCCGGGATGAGGAAATTTGGGTTTGCGACAAGACTGAGCAAACTGTTTACTGTTTGGAACGGGGAACTGGGGAGATTAAATTTAGTGTTTTGACTCCCTTTGAGTCGCCTTCGGGTTTGGCTTTTCACAAGGATTCGGAAACGGGGGAGGAGGTTCTGTACGTGGCTTATGCCGGGGATGAACTTTACATCCGGGATGACCCGAATTCGGAAGATCCTTTTCAGTTGACGAAGCGCGATCGCACTTTTATTCAGCCTTTGTCTTTTCACTACAATGAAGCCGATCGCTACGCTTTGTCAAACGGTTTTTTGATGGAAATGTCTTATGTGGAGGAACTGTCTCCTCTCGATGAGGTAGACATCGAAAATTTGGAGTGGCGGATTGCTTTGCCTTCGCAAACTCACCGGCAAAAGGTTAGGAAAATTACGCCGATTGGAATGCCTTTTACTGAGGAAATTCAGGAAGGGGAACGGGTGGCGGTGTTTAAGTTCGATCGGCTGCACCCTGGGGAACGCCGAATTTTTGGCTGGAAGGCTTTGTTAGAAGTTCGATCGATTAAGTATCAGTTGTCACCGAGGGATGTGGAAAAGATTCCGAAGCTGTCGCCGGAGTTTGCAGCTAAGTATTTGGTGGATAATGACAATTTGGCGATGGATACGGAAATTGTGCGATCGGCTGCTGTGGCTGCCATTGGCTCGGAAACTAACATTCTCAGGCAATTGCTGAGCATTCGTAATTTTGTTTACGATCAACTTTCTTACGGAATTAGGCCTCACATTGACACTCCCGATATTGTGCTGCGCCGTGGTATCGGTTCCTGCGGCGAATACGTGGGACTTTTGTTAGCTTTGGCTAGGTTAAACGGGATTGCTTGCCGCACGATCGGCCGCTACAAGTGCCCCGCTTTTGGTGACAGAAAAGGTGTGTCGCTGGAACCGGATTTCAATCACGTTTGGCTGGAGTTTTACATTCCGGGTTTTGGCTGGGTGCCGATGGAATCTAATCCTGATGATATTCAAGATAGAGGCCCTTATCCGTTGCGATTTTTTATGGGTTTGGCTTGGTATCACGTAGAAATTGGCAAGGGAATTCGGTTTCAAAGTCTCACTAGCGGCGGTCTTCCTTTAAATAAGGAGGAGGTTTCCGTGGGAAGTCTGGCAATTAATCATGTTAGGTTTACCATTTTGTCAGAGTTGCCAGCAGTTTGAAGGGAGTGTTAACAGTTAACAGTTAGCCGTCTAAATTCAACTGTTAATTGTTAACATTTTTCATCTAAAATCGAAAGTAGAAAATGTAAAATCAGAGGAAGAGGGGTTGTGGAATTTTCGATTGCTAATTTTCTCGTTTTAGTGGCCTTTGTACTACTGCTGACAGTGACTGGTGGGGTGGCTTATTTGACAGCGGTTGAGTGGCGCGATCGCAGGCGGTTAGATAAGGCTAAACGGAAAAAAAAGTAGCTCTTTGCTGTTGACAAAGTGCATTTTTTATGATAATAAACAAGGCGAGCGTGTTGGCTCGCCTTGTTTTGTGATTTGAGGTATTTTCACCGCAGATGATATCAAGTTTGGTAACATAAACGTTGTAGGTTCGTAGTGAGGACTTGAGTTTTCATACAAAACTATGATTCCTATCGTTTCCGGTTGGATCGGAAGGATTTAACCACAGAGAACGCAGAGAACACAGAGGGAGATAAGAGAGATGAATAATTCCGATGAAGCGTGGATTTGAGATCGCGGGCGTCCCGCCCGCGCCACAATAAACACACCACAATAAAGACAGATGAAAAAGGGAATTTTGGAGTTGGTATTTTAAGTCCACTGTCGGAAAAATGTATTTTCTTGCCAAGCGGCGGCGGTGCGTTTTTCAAGTGCTGCCATTTCTGTTGGGTTCAGGGGTTTGAATGCTTGGGCGACTTTTAAGTTTTCTTCTAATTGCTTTACTGACTCGGCGGCGATGACGCAGCAGTGCACGCCGGGAAGTGAAAGCGTGTAGCCCATTGCTTGGTGCATTCCATCTAAAACACCGTTCTGAAATAATTTGCCGTAAGCTGGTATTTTCATGGCTATGACGCCGATGTTTTTGGATTTGGCCACTGGTAAAGCGCTGGTAACAAAGGAGCGCGGGTGATGTTTTTCGGCGGCGTTGAGGCAGATTAATGTTGTGTCAAAAGGATAGCGTTCCAAGCCTGCAGCAATGATGGCTGGTTCGTGGTGTCCGGTGATGCCGGAAAAACGAATTATTTTTTGCTGTTTGGCTTCTTCGATCGCTTTTATTGCTCCTTTGGTACTGAAAATTTGGTCTAATTCTGTTTGGAATGAGACGTGGTGGAGTTGCCACAAGTCTAGTCTATCGGTTTTCAATCTTTTGAGCGATTGCTCTAAGTCTCTCCACGCACCGTCTCTGTCTCTGGCGGCGGTTTTTGAGGCTAGGAATAGGCGATCTCGATATGGTGGCAAAACTTTGCCTAAGTTTTCTTCGCTGGGCCCGTAGTCGGCCGCCGTGTCAAAATAGCGAATGCCTAGTTCGATCGCCCGTTCAATTTGCGCCGCTGCTTCTGCTTCTCTTCCCGGCTGCGACAGCGGTGTTTGTCCGGCCCCCCCCAAACCGAAAATCGGCACTTTCACGCCGGTGTTGCCTAAAAGTCGTTCTGGCATTTTTACTGTGGCGGCCGCCTGGTTATTGGGTGCGGCTATGATTTCCCGATCCTGCTGTTCGATCGCCTTAGCACCTGCAATGCCGCTGGCAACAGCTATACTGCTCAATATAAAATGGCGGCGAGTCTTTTTGCGGGTCATTGTTTCCGTCTCCTCAGAATATGTAAGTATAATTTAACCTGAAAGTTAAATGAAGTCATTAGTCATTAGTCATTAGTCATTAGTCATTAGTCATTGGTTATTTGTCCTATGTTTCTTGTTAGTTATTCGTTCTAATAACCAATAACCAGTAACCCATGCCCTATGCCCCATGCCCCATGCCCTATGCCCTATGCCCCATGCCCCATGCCCTTGTCAATTATCCATGCGCGAATCAGTTCGTTTATCTGTTCTGGTACTTCGTCGTGGGGACAGTGACCGGCTTTGATAAAGTGTTCTGTTAACTGCGGATAGTGTTTGCGAAATTTGGCGCTTCTTTCTGTGGAATTCATCCACGGATCGCCTTCTCCCCACAGCATTAGCAACGGGCTGGTTAATTGACTCAGCAATACGTCAATTTTTTCGCCTTGGGGTGTTCGGAATACGGAGGCGAATACTTTGGGGGCACCGGGATCGCAGGAGGGAAGGTATATTTCTTCTACTAATTGGTCTGTGACGGCGCTTTGGTCGAGATAAACTTTTTCTAGGGTTTTCCGAATTGTCGATCGCTGGCGCACGTACTGGAACAGCAGAAAACTTGCCCAATCTTGCTGAAATAAGGTTTTAGCTACTGCAGATATGGCTTTTTGCAAGGGCGGGGCTTCGGGTGCGGGCTGCGGTTCGCTGAAGGGGCCGGCGCTGTTGATTAATATGAGTCCGGCTGCTGATTCGGGGCGCCCTGCTGCTACACACAAGGCGGCGTAGCCTCCGAGGGAGTTGCCTGCTAGTACGGCGGGCCGGCCGATGATGTTGGTGATAAAGTCGTGGAGTTGGTCGCGCCAGAGGTCGCCGCTGTACTGTAATTCGGGTTTTGCCGATCGCCCGAATCCCAAAAGGTCGATCGCCCACACTTCAAAGTCTTTGCTCAGGCCGCTGATATTTTTGCGCCAGTGGTCTGTGGAAGCGCCAAAACCGTGAATTAACAGCAGGGGAGGGCGTTCTGGATGCCGATCGCTGGATCGAACGTAGTATACTGAATGCCCTCGCCACTGCCAGTAAGTTCCAGCTATGGGGGCTGTGGTTATGGCTGGGTTTGCTTGCATAATGTAAAGAAATAATTATTTACTTTAACTATTGTATCGCGACATTCAGATTTATATAGTTTTACCAAGGAGCCGGAGTTGCGCCAGCAAAGGATTGGTCAATTTGGGCGAGTTGAGATATCGGGATCTCACGCACTCATAATTAATAAGTTTTGTAACAAATATTGATTTTGTGAGGGGCGCAGCAATGGGAGATATTTGACCCGATCGCATTTTGGATAATAAATTGGGTTTTGGCTGCAACATACCTAGGTATGATGATTTTGCTGTTTGGCGGCAAAATCAAGTTCTGGGCGATGGCGCTTGCCTAGGGGCTGCGAGGGTCGAACCTGATTGGCGAGGGTTAAGGGATCGACTTTTTTAGAGTTATTGGAGAGCTTTTCTAGGTGGGGATCGTTTGTTCAAGAGGTGTTGACGGCTTCGAGGATGCAGCTAGTGGTTTGGTTGCTAGCTGGCAAAAGCTGAGCTCAAAATTTCGCTGCTGGGAGAACTTATAAGTAAAATTACTGATGGTTCTCTGCAGAAGTTTCTCAGAATCGCTGAATATTTTGTGACGTGGTTTGCTGTTCTTAATTGCTTGGATACTCTAAGATATAAGTAGAGCTGCGCCGCTCAATTAATTAGCATTTTGAATACTAGGGAGCCAACTATGCAGGGTGTGAACTTTATCCACCTGAAAGTTAGGGAGTTTTCTGAGTGATTGCTATTTCACCTCGTCCCGTCGGACGCAATTGGATTACTATTAGCTTCGCTTCTACTCTATACCTTTGTCCTATTTTGGATCTGCTCCTAGCAGAGGTGCCAGAAATCTGGCAAGCCCAATTGCGGTTGGGGCTTCAAGAAGCTTTGGTAAATGCTGCTAAGCATGGAAACAAATTAGATCCAGGTAAAACTGTTGGAGTCCGTTTTTCGATCGTCCAAAACCAATATTGGTGGGTGATATCGGATGAAGGTTCTGGCTTTAAGGCCCCTTGCAGTTGCAACCTTTATACCGATGATTGCGACAATCTCCTCGCAGAGGAGGTTGCAGATAACTCTGCACTACCCCATGTGGAACAGGAATGTGGTAGGGGGTTGTTTATTCTTTACCAAATATTCGATCGGGTAGAGTGGAATTCTCAAGGTACCGAGTTACGGCTGTGCAAAGAACTTCCCAGTCGGTATCGGCTGCCGGGGTTGCGCTAGCACCGCTATGAAAGCAGCAGTTTTCACCTCAGCTATACCTGGAAATTTTTTCGTTCCCGGACTGAAGTTTGCAGTGAGAATTTGAACGCTATGGCTATTGATAGCTGATCGTAATGCAAAATGTGAGTTTTGAGTTAAAAAAGTATAAATCTTTTGAACTCACAATCGCGCTGCTCGATCGAGCGGCGCGATTGTCTAAGTTTTGAGCAACTACTCAAGCCAAAACTCCAGAATCAAAACTCAAAATCATTTGCCGTGGGTGGGACAGGGAGGAGCAGATATCGATCGATCCAGCCATCCTGCCGCTTGGTTTAAGCGCGAGAGAGCTTCTTCGGGCTGTTTTTTGAGCAAAAAGACCAAAGCGGCCGCAGCTTGCTCGCAGGCGCGCGCGGAACGGTTGGCTTTGAGGCGATGCCAATCTTTTTCGGGGATGGCGAGGCGCGCGGCGAGAGCTTGGGCTAGTTCTACCGTACTCAGCTCGTTGAGGTTGACAGTTTGGGTTGTTTGTGTAGTTTCAAGCATAATTGGCAATTATACGGATTTGGCTGCCGTTTCAGAATTTTAAAAATATACTGCATATAATAACAACTTAATTGGAAATCGGTTTTTTTTATTATTATTGTCAGGTTTGCAGATCGAAATGCCTCAACAGCCGTCAGAGTTAAATCCCGAAGAGCAAGAAAGTGAGTTTGTTCAAGCGATCGCAGCCGTTGAGCGATCGCTCGCAGCAGTCAAAGAACGGTACACTCAAATTCAGGTCGATCGACAGCGCCAAGTCGAACTCGGTCATCGGCGCGAAGAAATCCGCCAGTCCAAGCGCCCAAATCCATTGCCGCAACTCAAAAAAGAATTGCGGGAAATTGAGCAAGAATTGGAAACTATCGAGTTGAATTTAGAAAGCAGCCTGTTTTCGTGGGGAAGCATAAAACAACCTTTTTGGCAAGCAGTTCGGTTTGGGGGGCTTGGCATTTTGATCGGTTGGATTTTGAAATCCTATGTCGGTTGAATTATGTTATGATTTTTGATTTTTTTTTACCGCAGAGGGCGCAGAGGGCGCAGAGGAAGAGAAAAGAGAGAATTATGGTGCAAAATATTAAATAAACGGGAGTGGATATGACAAATCAACGGATTGCAGCAATTTTGCGCGCTGGTGAACCCGACGAAACGGTAACTGTTCAAGGCTGGGTTCGCACTAAGCGCGAATTGAAAGATTTTGCCTTTGTCGAAGTCAACGATGGTTCGGCGATGGCTAACTTGCAAGTAGTCATAAATTCCGATTTGCCAGATTTTGAAAATGTACTGAAACAACTGAATACAGGTGCATCTCTAGAAGTGTCGGGTGTGCTGGTAGCGTCTCCCGCAAAAGGACAGCGAATTGAGTTGAAAGCTTCACAAGTACAAGTTTACGGTGATGCAGACCCGCAAACTTATCCCCTGCAAAAAAAGCGCCATTCCTTTGAATTTTTGCGGACAATCGCGCATTTGCGGCCGCGCACAAACACTCACGGTGCTGTCTTTCGAGTCCGCAATGCTTGTTCGGCGGCCGTACACCAATTTTTTCAAGAACGCGGTTTTTTGTGGGTTCATACTCCGATTATTGCTGCTAGCGACTGCGAAGGTGCGGGGGAAATGTTCGCCGTTACTAACTTTGATTTAAAGAATGTGCCACGCACTGATTCGCAAGAGGTTGATTATGCTAAAGACTTTTTTGGAAAGCGCGCCTATTTAACAGTTAGCGGCCAGTTGGAAGCGGAAGTTATGGCGATGGCTTTCGGAAATGTTTACACTTTTGGCCCGACTTTCCGAGCGGAAAATTCTAATACTTCGCGGCATTTGGCGGAGTTTTGGATGATTGAACCGGAGATGGCTTTCTGCGATTTGCAGGGAGATATGGATTTGGCTGAGGCGTTTTTAAAGTACATTTTTAAATACGTTTTGGAGCATTGCCCGGAAGATATGGAGTTTTTCAACGATCGCATTGACAAAACGGTTTTGGCTACTGCTGAAAATATCATTAATAATCAGTTTGAGCGGATTACTTATACCGAGGCGATCGCACTTTTGGAAAAAGCCGACAAAAAGTTTGATTTTCCGGTAAGTTGGGGCTTGGATTTGCAGTCGGAACACGAGCGTTATTTGGCTGAGGATTTGTTTAAAAAGCCGACCATTGTCAGCGATTATCCCGTCGGGATTAAAGCATTTTATATGCGTTTAAATGAGGACGAGAAAACGGTGCGAGCAATGGATGTTTTGGCTCCTAATATTGGGGAAATTATCGGCGGTTCGCAGCGGGAAGAAAGGCTGGATGTGTTGGAGCGGCGCATGGAAGCCCAGGGTATGAATAAGGAGGAATTGTGGTGGTATTTGGATTTGCGCCGCTACGGCACTGTACCTCACGCTGGGTTTGGTTTGGGATTTGAACGGTTAGTGCAGTTTATGACTGGAATGGGGAATATTCGGGATGTGATTCCGTTTCCGAGATCGCCTTTGAGTATTGATTTTTAGTGTAGGATTGTGTGGCAAAGAGGAGGGACACGGCATTGCCGTGTCCTTACCCAGATCGGCGACTCCTAATCACAAATAAATTAAGTCGCCGAGGGAATTGTGATATCAACAGATTGCACTTTGACCGAAGTTCCCAAACTCGATAACGGCGGTTCAATTGCCGCCGTATTTCCCACTACTAATGTTACCAGATTCTCCGGTTTCAAATAAGTCTGAGCTACGCGCTGCACGTCGGCAATTGTTGCTGCTTCGATGCTGCGGCGGTAGCGAAAAATGAAATCTTCGGGATAACCGTAGTATTCGTAGCGGATTAATCGCGACAAAGTTTGACTGGGATTTTCAAATTTGAAGATGAATGAATTTAGGGTGGAATCTTTAGCAAAAGCTAATTCTTCCTGGGTAATTGGTTCGGTGCGGATACGATCGATCTCGGCGCGAATTGCCTGGATAAACGGTACGGTGGCATCCGATCGCGTTTGGCCTCCTGCGACAAACACCCCCGGATAGTCATATCTCGGACTCCAAGCCGCGTATACTGAATAAGCTAAGCCTTGGCGCGATCGCACGTTATTGAACAAACGGCCGCCGAAACCGTTGAGAACCCCGTTCATTACGTCCAAAGCACCGTAATCTGGACTGCTGAGCATTCCGCCCAAATGTCCCATTTGCACGTAACTTTGACTTAATTGCGGCTGATTTACTAAAAATATGCCGCCGTCCTTTGCTGGCGATACCGCTGGTAGTGCAGGCACTTCTGCACTTTGATTCGGTTCCCAGTTGCCGAATTTTTCCTCGATCTGCGATCGCATTTTAGCTGTATCAAAATCGCCAGCAATACCCAAAATCATATTCTTGGGATGGAAATATTTCTGATAGAAACTCACCACATCGTCGCGGGAAATATTGGCGAGGGTTTTGTATTCTACCGTGCGCGCGTAAGGACTGCGATCGCCATAAACTAACTTTTGAAACTCGCGGCCGGTAATATCGTCAGGATCGTCATTGCGGCGGGCGATCGCACCTTGAGTTTGGTTCTTCGCTAAATCTAACTTTTCCTGAGCAAACATTGGCTCCCGAATCACTTCCGCAAATAAGTCAAACACGGGTTCCAAATCTTCAGCTAAAGCACTAAAATTAGCCGTGCCAGAAGCAACATCAATCCCCGTTTCTACCGAAGCTGCTCGCTGTTCTAGCAACTGATTTAATTCATCAGCAGTATGCCGGCTAGTACCGCCAGTTCGCATCACTTCTCCCGTCAAACCTCCCAATCCAATTTTATCGGCTGGTTCAAAACGATCGCCCGTGCGAAATAGCGCCGTTCCCCCGACTAACGGCAATTCCCGGTCTTCCATAAGATAAACCCGGATACCATTTTTCAGCTCGAAGCGAGTATATTTAGGCAGTTTAATTTCGGACAGCGGGGGAAATGTTAATTCGTCGTAGTGTTTCGGTGCAGCAGCAAAGGAAGGTAACAAATTAAACGTGCCCAGTGAAACTGTAAAAAAGCACAGCGATAGCAGAAATAACTTTACTTTTTTCAGTCTCAATTTAGTCCTTTTCATTCTTTCTCCTAAGTTTCCTATTGTGACATAGCGAGGCAGAGCCTCTGGATCTGCGTTCCCCGGCTCTGCCCAAGGCGTGACAACTTAACGTTAAACCTACCGTCTCTCTTGTTTGTCGCGAACTGCAAGATCCCCCCTAACCCCCCTTATTAAGGGGGGGACAAGAGTGTTCTCAAAGTCCCCCTTCTTAAGGGGGATTTAGGGGGATCTAGATTCGACTAAAAGCGACATTTATTATGGGTTTTAGTCTTAAGTTGTCAGGAAGGGGCAGAGCCTGAAAACGAGTTTTTCTTCCTTCTTCCTTCTTCTTACAGAGGCAAAAGCTTACCAATCGTGCGATTTTCCGGGCGGAAAGTTGCCTGAGCGACACGCTGAATGTCAGCGGGAGTAACAGCCGCGATCGCATCCAATTCCTTAAACAAATTTCGCCACGAACCGGTGTTTACTTGATAGTCCACCAGCGAAAATGCCATGCCCATATTAGAATTGAGCGATCGCAACAAATCGGCTCTCGCCTGAGTTTTCACGCGCTCCAATTCCAAAGCAGAAACCGGCTCTGTTTTCAGGCGCTCGATTTCCTTCCTCAAAGCGGAGGCTACTTCATCAACCGTGCGGCCCGGAGCAGTTTGAGCGTAAAATAACATCAAATTCGGATACTTTTCCCCAGGATAACCACTGAAACCTTGAGCAGCCAGCGCCAATTGCTGTTGTTCTACCAAAGATTTATAGAGCCGAGAAGTGCGGCCATCGCTGAGCAAAGAACCAATCATTTCATAAACCGCATTGTCGGGATGATTCATCGCCGGTTTGTGGTATCCTTCCAAATACCAAGGTTGAGTTTTTAATTGCAGCGTCACTTCCTTAGTTTGCGTTTGGGGAGGTTCGACAATCTGCAATTCTGGAGGCTCTGGTGAAGCCTTGTAACGGCCGAAATAAATTTGAGCGAGTCGCTTCACCTCCGAAGCTTTCACGTCTCCTACCACTGCCACAGTCAGCTTGCTGGGGACATAGTGAGTATCGAAAAACTTCTGCACGTCGCTGCGGGTGAGGTTTTTAATGTCTTCAGTGTAGCCAATTACGGGGCGACGGTAGGGATGAACAGAGAAAGCTTTGTTGGCAAAAGCTTCAACCATTTGTCCGATCGGAGAATTCTCGGTTCGTAGCCTGCGCTCTTCTAAAATTACCTGTTTTTCTTTGTAAAATTCCCGAAATACTGGTTCTAGAAATCGCTCGGATTCCAGCGACATCCACATTTCTAACTTATTAGCTGGAAGGCTGTAAAAATACATTGTGGCGTCGGTGGAAGTAGCGGCATTTAGTCCGACTCCGCCTGCTTGTTCCACTATTTTGCCCAGTTCATTGCGCTTGACAAATTGCGAAGCTTCGGCTTCAACTTTGTCAAATTCTGCTTTTAATTGGGCGACTTCTTCAGTTTTGCCGCTGGCCTTGGCTGCTTGCATTTGCTCGAAGAGTTGGTCTTGTTTTTCTAGCAGCGGCTTTTCGGCTTGGTAGTCGGTAGTGCCGATTTTTGGCGTGCCTTTGAAGGCTAAATGTTCGAGATAGTGAGCGACTCCGGTTTGGCCGTCGGGTTCGTTTGCCCCGCCGACATCGGCGTGAATCAGAAACGATGCTACGGGCGCTCTGGGCCTTTCGAGTACGATGAATTTCATGCCGTTGTCGAGCTTAAATTCGCTGACTTGGCTGATTACTCGATCGAGCGACGGTTGAACAGAGACTGCTTGGGAGCCGCTAGCAGGGTTGGGGCGGGCAAGGGCTATTTCGGGGGAAACTCCCCACCACAGCAGTACAGCGGCCAGCAGGGAGGCAATGAATCGAGTTTGGCTCACGGGCGATTCCCTAGGGGATAGCTTCGCTTCACGGGGTTTTTGGAACTGCGGGGTCATTCGATTTTAGATTTTAGATTTTAGATTTTGGATTGTCAAACAAACAATGTTTGTGCTCGGTGGCCAGAGATTCTTTTCTCAGGATAAAGATTTTTTGAGGCATAAGCGATCTGTTGCGCCGCAGATGTTAGGCTGATACAGCAAATCTCAAAAAGGGTCATTCGATTTTAGATTTTAGATTTTGGATTTTGGATTGTCAAACAAAAAAATGTTTGCCCTCAATGCCAGAGATTCTTTTTAAAACTTAACATCAATTAGTCCCTCAGTCCAGCTCCCGTAGTTCCAAGTAGCAAATTACCCATTGCAAAGCCATGCGAATTTTTAATCAGTCTCCTCCTTCTGAAACAGAAACCAAGAAGCGGATTTTACAAGCCGCTCAGCGGTTGTTTGCCCGCAGCGGATACGACGGGACGACAACTCGCGATTTAGCAGCAGCGGCGGGGGTGGCCGAGGGTACGCTTTTTCGGCATTTTGATAATAAAAAAGCGATTTTGATTGAGGTGGCGACGGAAGGATGGGTGGAGTTGCTGACGGATTTGCTGACAGAATTAAGCGAGATGGGCAGTTACAAAGCAGTGGCTCAGGTGATGCGGCGACGGATGCTGAATATCCGCGAGAATAGCGACATGATGCGGGTGTGTTTTTTGGAGGCACAATTTCACCCGGATTTGCGCGACAGAATTCAGTTGGAAGTCATCGGAAAAATGAGCGATGTGGCTGAGGCTTTTTTTGAAACCGCGATGGAAAAAGGAGTTTATCGGAAGATGAATCCGAAGATTGTCGCTCAGGTATTTTTGGGAATGTTTGCAGTCGCGGGTTTCAGTCAAAATACGATTATGGAGCCGAATGCTTCGCCCCAGGAAATGCAGGAAATGGCCGAAGGACTCGCAGATATTTTTCTGAATGGGGTTTTGCAGAAAGATGAATAATTAGTCATTAGTTATTAGTTATTGGTTATTTATTGGTTATTGGTTATAACCGACATCTTGCAGCAATATCAATAAGAGGATTTTTCGTGGGGTCTGGCGGGTTTATAGAACCTATTTGCAAGCTTTAAGGCTGTTGGCGAACCCGCCCCTACGGCTAATTGAGAATGGTGCAATATCTCAGTTATAACCAATAACCCCTCACCCATCCCCAATCCCCAATTACTCTATAAATTCGTACATTTGCTGTACCCACTTCTCCCGATTATTCTGCCATTCATCCGTCACTACTTCCCAAGTTGTATTGCTTTCAAGTTCCAGCAAGAGACTTGATACTTCTTCCAGCGTCGATGCTATATGACATTCTTCTACCCAACTTTCACGGATCATTTTCCAGAGACTTTGTACTGCTTCTCGCTGATAATTTGATTCTAATTCAACTAGCAATTTGGCTAGGTGTTTTTCGTCAATTGCTGCTGACACCTCGCTCATCCAACAGTCGCGACGTTCTTTCCATTCTTCCGTCACTGCATCCCCGTTTAGGTGGGCTTGAAACTCTAACAGTAATTGGTTTAGTTCTACCATATTAAATTTTGTCTTGTTTGCAGTTGGTGCTATTTTTGTACAAATTTTATTGATTTAGACTCTTGGTTTTTTATAGTGAGCGATGTGGCTGAGGCTTTTTGGGAAACGGCTCAGGTATTTTTGAGAATGTTTGCAGTGGCGCCCTTCAGTCAAAATACGATTATGAAGCCGAATGCTTCTCGGCAGCAAATGCAGGAAATGGCTGAAGGACTCGCTGATATTTTTCTGAATGGAGTTTGGCAGAAAGATGAAGAATTAGTGATTAGTCATTAGGAAATGTTAGAGTCTGAAAACGCATATCTACAGGCTCTAAATCCTCGAAACTACTCCTTAAACTTGTGCATTTGCTGTACCCATTTCTCGCGATTCTGCTGCCATTCATCGGTAACCGCTTCCCAATTGGTATTGGTTTCAAGTTCCAGCAATAAACTTGATACTTCTTGAACAATCGATGCTGCCAGACATTCTTCTACCCAACGGTCTCGACGCTGTTGCCACTGAATATCCACCGATTCCCACTGCAAGTTAGATTCCAATTCAACTAGCAATTCTGCTAGATATGTCAGGTTAACTGATGCTGCCACATCGCTAACCCAACTTTCCCGGCGGTCTATCCATTCTTTTGTCACTCCTTCCCATTTGAGGTTGCTTTCAAACTCTAACAGTAACTGATTTAGTTCTACCATCTTAAATCTTGGGTTTTTTGTAGTTTGTGCTACAATTATACCAAAATTTTCACTAAACAGAGTGTTAAGTTTTTTTTAAGATTGCGGTCGCAGTGAAACTACAGAATAGATAACTGAATAATGAACGATGAATTTACTTTAGATATGCTAGAGATTCCCAGCGGTTGGAGGCGGGGCGAAGGTGACTGGACTGGAGTGGCGGCGGCTCTTGCTAGAGGGGAAACTGTCGAAGTAATTCAAGAAGTGGGTTCTACGTTGTGGCAAAACAGTCTGCCAGAAAAACATTCTTTGTATTGGGATGGGGAAAATCTATCAACTATCAAAGCCCGAATTTGGATTAGTTTCACCCAGAGAAGATTTTCGCCGGAATCTGTTTTGCCAAAGGTTCAGTGGCATCCGAGAGTGTTGTGGGTAGGGATAGGTTGTGAAGGCGGAACAGGGCGAGAATTAATCGAAACTGCGATTAAACAAGTATGCCGTGCTTATCATTTAGCCGAAAGTGCGATCGCAGGTATTGCTACAATAGATACTAAAGCAGGTGAAGTCGGCTTGCTGGAGCTTTGTCAAGCGCGAAATTGGCCGTTAAAAACCTTTGGGGCTGACATTTTAAGTTCCGTAGAAGTCCCCAATCCTTCAAATATTGTAGTCAAAGAAGTCGGCACGCCCAGCGTAGCAGAAGCTGCGGCACTTTGTGCGATCGAACTAATATCTTGTACCATTCTCAAGAACAGGCAAGATGCCTGTTCCACAATTCTCAACAACAGGCAAGATGCCTGTTCCACAAAGACTGAATCTGCTTGTGGGGAGGGCCTCTTGCCCGCCCGTACCATTCTCAACAACAGGCAAGATGCCTGTTCCACAATTCTCAACAACAGGCAAGATGCCTGTTCCACAAACAGTGAATCTGCTTGTGGGGTGGGCATCTTGCCCGCCCAGCAAAGGCTTTTAGTCCCTAAACAAATATTTCGCAGCAAAAATCCCCCCCTTTCACAAGGAGGGGTTAGGGCGGGTTCTGCGGTAACAGTAGCCGTTGCAGTTTGCCCGATCGAATATCTGGAGTATCTGGGATAATGTACTACTGAGACAAAGTATTGGCATTCACAAATCGACCAATCAACCCAGAAACGAATGACAACACAATGGAACCCACCAAAGCCGGCCAAAAACCGTTAACCACAAAGCCGATACTGAACACACTCGCTAACCAGGAAGCCAGGGAAAGCGAAATTGCATTGACAACGAATAAAAACAAACCTAAAGTAATAATGGTCAAAGGAAGCGTCAGCAATGTAATAATCGGTTTGACAACCGCATTCACCAATCCGATAACAACAGCAGCCAGCATCGCCGCCGGAAAGCTAACCACCGCCATACCTGGTACAATGTTAGCGGTAATGACCAGCGAAACTGCGGCTACTATCCAAGTTAAGAAAAAACTTAGCATATCTTTTTTTCCATCTCCATCACTATTAATTCAGATTTTAACTGTTTAGTCGATCGACCAAAGTTCGGGATACACTACGAAATACCCACCTTGCGAGAATATCAGAATTATGAAACTCCGGCAACTAGCAGCATTCCTATTCGCGCTAACTATCTTCATCCTGCCGCGGCCAGCCCAAGCTCAATCTAAATATTACGCTCCGCCCTTGTCCTTTAGCAACGCCGAACTGACAAGACGCGATTTTTCTGGTCAAATGCTGCGGGCCGCTGAGTTTTCTAACGCTAATATGGACTTGACTAATTTTTCTAATGCCGATTTGCGGGGAGCAATTATGAGCGCTTCGGTGATGACTGAGGCGAATTTGCACGGCGCAAATTTAACTAATGCAATGATTGATCAAGTTAAATTTACTAAGGCCGATTTAAGCGATGCAATATTAGCAGAAACAATTTTGCTGCGTTCTACTTTTGAGGGAGCTGATATTACCGGCGCTGACTTTACTGATGCAATTATGGACGGATCACAAGTTAAAGAATTGTGCACAAAGGCCACCGGGATTAATTCCCAAACTGGGATTTCTACTCGCGATTCTTTGGGATGCCGCTGATATCATCTCCGGTCAATTACTGATGATTGTTTGTTGGGTGGGGGCGGGTTTTTGAAATTGTTTGTTTGGGGCGATTATGGTTGGTGGAACCTGCCCCTACACCACGAATACTTCACATTAACCTGATATTGGCATTAAATTCCCCAATGTACATGATGATTGTTTGTTGGGTGGGGGCGGGTTTTTGAGATTGTTTGTTTGGGGCGATTATGGTTGGTGGAACCCACCCCTACGAAACCCTATTTGGTAGGGGCGGGTTCCACCAAAAATATCTAAGGATTACCAACAATTTAGATAAACCCGCCCCCACACCACGAATAATTCACTTTGCTTTTTTCTGAGCAGCCGCATAATGCTCACTCATTAACTGATTAACTTCTGGATTGTAAATCCGCAGATAATTCCAGTAATTCTCAAACACCGATTTTACGTATCCTTTGGTTTCAGGAAACGGAATCTTTTCCGCAAAAGCATCCGGGTCACTAAAACTAAACCTCTTCAACCAATCTGCTACTGCAGTTGGCCCGGCATTATAACTCGCCACAGCTAACATCGAGTTATTCTTGTACTCGTCGTGAGTGTGATCCAAATACCATGTACCGAGTTTAACGTTGTCGTCCACATTCTCCAATGAATACTTTTTGAGGCTGATTTGTCCAGCAACCCAAGCTGCTGTTTCCGGCATTACTTGCATTAAACCTGTGGCGCCAACTGATGATTTAATAGCGGGCATAAATCGCGATTCTTGCCGGATTAATGCTGTTACTAATACTGGATTTATTTTGCGATCTTGCGACCATTTGACAATGGTTTCTAAGTAAGGAAAAGGATAAAGTGCTTGCCAATAAATCGGTTGCTGTCTGAGTTCGAGGTATTGGGTTCTATCATCTGGTTTATCGCGCTGGCGCAAACTCCCAACCATCCACAAACCGTCTAAATTATCTCCGACTGCAACTCGCATTAAGCCGTCGGTAAACTGTTCCGCAATACTTGGTTCTACGCGATCGATAAATTCTATTTGCCACAGCGTCCAAGCATCTCTATCTTGACCTAATTGATAGAGTTCTTTCAAGGCAGGAGAACCTGCCATTGGTTCGGGGCGCTGAGGCGGCCGCACTACATTGGGAGACAAATCTCGGACTGTGGTAAAGTCGCCGACGGGCCAGCCGAGAAGTACAGCCGATCGCCACGCAAAATATGATTCTGGATAGCGTAATATAGTGTACTCAAATGCAGTCTTGGCGTCTTGTTGCCGACCGAGTTGCTGTGCCCATTTCCCGACCCAAAATGCTGCTTCTGGAGCTTGTTCGCTGTCGGGATTATGGGTGGTTAATTCTCTGGCCCACTGCCAAGCTGATTTTAAATCTCCGCCTTTGGCAAACTGTTGGGCGATCGTCCACCGCAATTCGCCTGCTTTATCAGAATTATTGTATTTTGTCAAGAGCAACTTCCGGGTATCTGAGGCGGATTGACCACTGCGTGCTTTGTCGAGAAGTTGGGATTTATCTAACAAAGCTTCGGGGGCATGATTGGGGAATTTGCTAATAACTCGATCGAGCAAAACGATCGCTTCTTTCGGTTCGCTCAGCCGCGATAGCCGAATTAAACCCAAACCAGTATCTTCGGCATCGGGAAAATCGCGCACTAATTCTTGATAGGCAATTCTCGATTCCGGGATTTTTCCGTCGAGCCACAAACCGCGAGCTTTGCGGTAAAGATTTTTGGCGTTGCGGGGAGCTTTCCCGTAAGCAATAGCTCCTTTGCCATAATCTTGTTTTTCCCAATAGCCAAAGGCAATTTCTTCCCAATCTTCCGGTTTCAAACCTGCGCTGTTTCGCTGCACCAGTTGTTCCACAATTGTCCCGTAATCTTTGACATAATGACCGTGTTTTGCTACTAGCAGCATTAACTGGGGCTGATTGGGATTTTCTTTTAACTTGCCGAGAGCAATTTCTACGCTGCGGGGATGAGCGGGAAATTCAGTAATTGCCTGTTGCCAATATTCCGGTTTTGACTTGCCTAAAACATATAAAGCTTCCGCTGCTACCGGGTCCCTCGGATAGTTTTTGAGCAGTTCCTCCCAAGCTTTTTTAGTTTTGCCTTTGTCGCCGCTCAATTGGTAAGATCGGGCCCTTTTTAGGGCAATGTGAGAGGCTAAAACCGGATATTCTTGCTCTAATTTGTCCAATAATTTTAATGCTTTGGCGGCATTTCCTTGCTGGATTAAATCGCTGGCCAGCAGGTAGCGGGCGCGGCTTTGAGGGGAGATTTGCTGCTGCGGGTTCGTACTTGCAGGAGGCTGACTGGCTGCAATTTCAACTAATTTCGCCGATCGCTCGCTCGGTGACAGCGATACCAGCATCTTGACTTGCGATTCGGAATTCGCTGCATTCTGGGGCTGCTCGGCCTTCTGGGATGAGCCCAAACCCATCAATTTCATCGCAGCAACCAAAGAGCCGATCGCAATAACGCAAACTGAAACGCTGATTAAAACAGAAAATCGGGCCCGGCGTCGTTTTAGCATGGGAAAATTTAAGAGAATAAGATATAGAGAACCGATCGTTTGTCAAGAGCCATCAGAGGCAGGATGGGTGTTCTACGCCATCACAGGCAGGATGCCTGTTCAACGAGAAATAAATGTTAATAGTGGGGCAAAAACGGACAGCCGACCCCCAAACAGATGATTGAGATTGGTGGAAGATCCGATCGCAGGCGGACTTGGCTGATATAGTAGCAGAATTTATTTTGATGTGGAGCCGAAAATTTGTGCGATCGATCTATTTCCCCGCACCAACGAAAAACCACAAACCACCCACTGCAAAGTACAATCAAAAATCTAAAATCTAAAGTGTAAATCAAAACATGGAATTTCTAGTCACCGATACGCCCCGCTCTGTTTGGACAGGAGACGCCCTGGCAATTGGTCTATTTGAGGACGGCTTGGAATTCACCGGCGAGCTGGCACAATTAGATGAAAAGCTTGCAGGCACTTTGAAAGAGCTGCTACTGGAAGTAGATTTTAAGGGCAAAGTGGGCACGAGCGCCATCACCCGCGTCGGCGGCAATAATCCCATTCGCAAAATTGCGATCGTCGGTTTGGGAAAAACAGAGGACTTAAAATTAGACACCGTGCGGCAAGCTGCAGGCGTTTGCGCCAAGTTAGCCAAAAAGGAGAAATGCAAAACCCTCGGAATTAGCTTTCCTGTGTGGAAAAGTGCGCCGGATTCTACAGCAAGCGCGATCGCCGAAGGTGTAGAACTCTCCTTGAATCAAGACAACCGTTTCAAATCGGAACAGGAAGACAAAAGCCCGCAACTCGAACAAATTCATTTGCTCGGTTTTGCCGGTACCGAAAGTGCGATCGTCCGCGCCCGCCAAATCACTGCCGGAGTCATTTTAGCACGGGAATTAGTCGCAGCGCCTGCAAATTTTGTCACCCCGATTACCATGGCAGAAACCGCTCAAAGTCTAGCTACCGAATGCGGTTTAGAATTAGAAATATTGGAGCGAGAAGACTGCGAAAAACTTGGAATGGGAGCCTTTCTCGGCGTTGCCCTAGCATCTGATTTACCGCCTAAATTCATCCATTTAACTTACAAACCCGAAGGCACACCGCGCCGCAAAATAGCAATTGTCGGCAAAGGATTGACCTTTGATTCTGGCGGTTTGAACATCAAAGGTGCGGGCAGCGGCATTGAAATGATGAAAGTAGATATGGGCGGCGCTGCGGCTACTTTGGGAGCGGCAAAGGCGATCGGTCACATCAAACCCGATGTGGAAGTTCACTTTATCAGCGCCGTCACAGAAAACATGATCAGCGGCCGCGCCATGCGCCCTGGAGACATTCTTACAGCTTCCAACGGCAAAACAATTGAAGTCAACAATACCGACGCTGAAGGTCGTTTAACCCTGGCTGATGCTTTGGTATTTGCTGATAAATTGGGAGTTGACGCAATAGTAGATTTAGCAACTCTAACCGGGGCCTGCGTAATTGCTTTAGGCGACGATATCGCGGGTTTGTGGAGTCCTCAAGATAGCGTCGCTGCCGAAATAGTCGCCGCCTCAGAATTGGCCGGCGAAAAATTTTGGCGGATGCCGATGGAAGAGAAGTATTTTGAGGGGTTGAAAGCATTGCACGCCGACATGAAAAATACTGGCCCGCGTCCCGGCGGTTCGATTACGGCGGCGCTATTTTTGAAGCAGTTTGTAAAGGATACTGCATGGGCGCATTTAGATATTGCCGGCCCGGTTTGGACTGACAAAGAAAATGGCTATAATGGCCCTGGGGCTACTGGTTTTGGTGTTCGGACTTTGGTGCATTGGGCGCTGGGCGGTGCTTAATTGTGGATTTCCAGCGGAAAAATTGAGATTTTCTTTGC
Source organism: Microcoleus sp. AT8-A3 (assembly GCF_036705675.1). NCBI lineage: Bacteria > Bacillati > Cyanobacteriota > Cyanophyceae > Oscillatoriales > Microcoleaceae > Microcoleus > Microcoleus sp. AT8-A3. The sequence goes on along the minus strand of NZ_JAUBVD010000019.1, from coordinate 54,110 downwards.
CTTAAAAGTCTGTTAGTCCATCTGTGAGCCAGGGGTTTTTAACCCCTGGCTCACTGCTTAAGTAATCTCAAAGAAAATTTAATAGCGATCGTTAACTATTTAAATGTTTCTGAAGCAATCAGTAGGCAAACCTATGTATTCCGTCACAGGGAGCAATGCTTACGTTGCGAGCCGTGACGCTCGGCATGGCTCATGCTTGGGAAAAACTTCGTTCCCAGGGCCCCACCTCGACAGTTTTGACATTTCCTGAAAAAATAGCTGTTTCATAAAAAATGAAAAAAGTATATAATTATGTAAATATTTCACTAGCCGAAATCAAATAATTAGATTTGATCCGATTTGCATTGGTACAGATAATTTTTTTCTTGAACTTTATGCAAGAACAATTAACAATTTTTTTTTCCACACTTGCTGTATCTTCTAGACTCGCCTGCAACCTGGTGCCGGAGTTGCGATTGTACGCTGTTTTTGACTCGCTGACGGCACTGGCTTATTGCTCGATCGCCCTATCGTTAGTTTATTTTACCCGCCAAGGTTCTCAGCGCAAGATTTTCCGGCTGTTTGCCATTGTTTTTTTTGCCTGGAGCGCCGCTAAATTGACGGAAGTTTGGACGCTTTGGCATTCCATATATTGGCTGTTGATAACTCTCAAAGCAGCAAGTGCTTTGATTTCTTTGCTTTTAGCCGCAACTGCCCTCGCCCTCATGCCGAAAGCACTTGCCGAGTCTGGTTTCAATCAAAAAGAAAAATTTCAACAAATGTCTTTAAAAAAAGTAGAACAAAATCAGCCCGAATATGATATCGAGAAAGGAGAATTGGCAAAACAATTGCTCGATATTTACCCTTTAGATACTATTGTCGATCGCACTTTAGCTCTCAATTCGCTTAACGAACAGTTAGAAAAAGAAATTGCCGATCGCCAGCGGGTTGAGGAAAAGTTGCAACTGACTCAATTTGCGATCGACCGATCGGCAGATGCGATATTCTGGATCGGGCCCGACGGTAAATTTTTGTACGTCAACGACGCTGCTTGCACTTCATTAGGATATTCTGCCGCAGAATTGCTCTCGATGACCGTGCACGACATCAATCCAGATTTTCCCCAAACTGCTTGGAGTTTGCACTGGAAAGTCTTAAAACGCTGCGGTTCGGTTAATATTGAAGTTCACCACCTCACTAAGTACGGTCGCATTTTTCCCGTAGAAATTACCATCAACCATTTGGAATTTAACGGCAAAGAATATCAGTGTGCGTTTGCTCGTGACATTAGCGAACGCAAGCGGATTGAGGCAGCTTTGCGAGAAAGGGAAGAAGAATTTAGGTCATTAGTTTCTAGCATTCCCGGTGCGGTTTACCGCTGCAGTGCTGCGGGGCGATCGAGCGTAACTTTTATCAGCAGTGGCATCGAAGCTATTTCCGGCTATCCGGCAGCTAACTTTATGCAAAAACCGGTGCAGGCTTTTCCGAGTATAGTTCATGCCGATGACGTGGAGCAAATCGAGACAATTATCGATCGGGCTATTAAGACAAAACAACCTTACATCATCGAATATCGCCTAATTCACTGCGACGGAAATGTGCGGTGGGTTGCAGAGAAAGGTCAAGCCCTTTTCAACGCAGACGGTAAAGTTTTATCCCTCAACGGCGCCATTTTTGACATCACAGAGCGCAAAGCAGCGGAGGATGCTTTGCGCCTCTCCGAGGCGATCGCCAACAACAGAGCCCAGCAGCTAGAAATCGCTCTCAAAGAACTCCGAGAAACTCAAGCTCATCTAATTCATACCGAAAAAATGTCAAGTCTCGGTCAAATGGTAGCTGGAGTAGCTCACGAAATTAATAACCCTGTCAGTTTTATCTACGGCAATATTTCCTACGCCAGCCAATATATCAGAGACTTGTTGCAGCTTGTAGAACTTTACCAAAAACACTATCCTCAGCCGCTGGTAGAAGTTCAAGAATGTATTGACAATATCGATTTAGAATTTCTGAGAGAAGATTTACTGAAAATATTATCTTCGATGAAAATGGGAGCCGATCGCATTCGCGAAATAGTTCTGAGCTTGCGAAATTTCTCGCGTTTAGACGACTCGGTAAAAAAGCCTACCAACGTTCATGAAGGCATAGACAATACGCTGCTAATTTTACACAACAAACTGCGCGCCAGAGGCGACTATCCAGAAATTAAAGTAATCAAAGATTACGGTAAACTCCCCTTAATAGAATGTTATGCAGGTCAGCTAAATCAGGTATTTATGAACCTGCTGAGCAACAGTATTGACGCATTGGAAGATGCTTGCAACCAAAAAAGGCGAGCGGCAGCCGGCGGCGACGATTGGGAACCAACTATTAGCATTCGCACAGAAGCCCTGAACGAAAATAGTATTTGTATTCGCATTTCCGATAATGCGATCGGCATGACAGAAGACGTGCGTAGCCGATTATTTGACCCGTTTTTCACGACAAAACCGATGGGAAAAGGCACTGGTTTAGGGTTAGCCATCAGTTACCGAATTGTCGCGGAAAAACACGCCGGATCCTTAAGCTGCCGTTCCACCGTAGGAGAAGGTACGGAATTTGCGATCGAGATTCCTTTATGAATTAGCCCGACGGAAGTATCAAGACTTTGGCAGAAGTTATCCCTCACTATAAATTGTAAAGTCGGGTGTAAAAAACTTTCAATTTTCAATAAAAATCCCAAAATTGGCTATAAATTACCCAGGTAATGTTCAACATGGCAGTGAAATTATAAATTCTGTACCGCGATCTAAAGTTGAGTTGACTTCTAGCATACTAAAGTGTTTCTCAACTACAATCAGCCGTGCGCCAATCCTAATCCCGTTCCTTTCCCTACCGCTTTCGTCGTCAATAAATGATCGAATATTTTTTGTTTGACCTCCCAACGGGTGTAGGAGTAAGGATCGCGAATTAAATAACTTACAATTTTAATTGTTATTGTGGGATGGGCTCTTATAGCCCGTCATGAGTGGACGGGCTATAAGAGCCCCTCCCACTTTCAATAGTGGAAGTTATTTAATTCTCATTCCTAAGAACCTTCTTTAGGTTCTAATATACCTGATAGGAATCTCGATCGCTAACTCTGTACCATCTCCAACTCTCGAATTACAGGTTAATTTTCCCCCATGTTTTTTGACAATACCATAGCTAACAGATAAACCCAAACCAGTACCGCTACCCACTGGTTTAGTTGTAAAAAATGGATCGAATATTCGGGATTGAATATTCGCCGGAATACCGGCACCATTATCAGTTATTTTAATTGTAACCCTGTCTTTTTCTATAACTTCAGTCTGAATCGTGATGGCAGGACTTTTGTCTGTTGTATCAATTGATTGAAGAGCATCAATAGCGTTACTGATAATACTCAGAAATACTTGATTTATCTCACTAGCATAACAAATGACCTTGGGCAGATTTCCATACTCTTTAATAACTTGTATTTCTGATTTGCCATCGCTCAGTCTTAAGCGAGTTTGTAAAATTAGCAAAGTGCTTTCAATTCCGGTATGTAAATCTACTGCTTTCATGTCGGCTTCATCTAAGCGGGAAAAGTTACGCAAACTCAGGATAATTTGGCTAATGCGATCGCTCCCTGCTTTCATAGATTGCAGAATTTTAATTGAATCTTCCCAGATAAATTCTAAATCCATTTCTTCTATTTTCGCTTTAATTACTTTACTGGCTTCAGGATACTCTTGTTGATAAATATTAAGTAAAATAAGCAAATCTTTGACATAATCCTCTATATGTCCAACATTACTACGAATAAATGTTACTGGATTGTTGATTTCGTGAGCAATCCCAGCTACCAGTTGACCCAGAGATGACATTTTTTCGCTCTGAATTAATTGTGCTTGCGTTTGTTGTAAGTTTTTAAAGGCTTGCTCTAAATCAAAAGCTTTTTGCCTTAAATCTTCCGTTTTTTGCGCTACTTCTGCTTCTAAGCTTTGGGAATATTTCTCTATTTGTTTATATAAACGAGCATTATCAATAGAATTCGCCGCTTGAGCTGAGAGCATCTGGAGAATTTCTACTCGCTCATTAGTAAATGCTCCCACTGTTAAGTTATTTTCTAAGTACACAATACCGACGAGTTTTCCTTGCCGAATAATTGGAGTACATAAAACTGATTGAGGTTGATGAGCGATAATATAGCGATCGCCTGCAAATTGGTCGGCTGTACTTAAGTTGTCAAAAACAGCCGTCGCTTGAGTTCGTGCCACCGCATAAATCAAACTATGAGGAATTTCCTGATATTGTTCCAGAGGAATTTCTAATATTTTTGTCTGCTTTTCAACGGCTTGAGCGACGACTAACCATTGGCAGTCTTGGAGAAGAACTAAACAACCGATTTGTGCTCCCCCATTCGCGAGCGTAATCTGCATCAAAGTGGCTAATAGTTTCTCTAATTCAATTTCTTGTGAAATGGCTTGTGCGGCCCTCATTACTGCTGGAAAATCTAACCATAAATTCTCGCTACTACTGACGCTAGTTAGGCTTCCCATCCTGGTCTGGTTGATAGTTTTTCCAGAGGGGATGACAAATTTAGTAGGTTGAAGAATAGCTTTCAGTAGTTGTGGATAGTGTTGTTCTAAATAAGCGACTTTAGCCTTTGCACCCCAACGAGAATAACAGTAATACGCCTCAATCATGTAAGATTGTGAAACTTTTTCTTTCCCCCAATCTAAGTAGAATTTTGCAGCTAGTTCGTTGCCTAAAGCTTCTTCTTGGATATAACCATTTTCTTTGGCTCCTGAAATGGCGCGATCGTACCAATCTCCAGCTTCGTAATTCTTGCCTAAAACTCGGCATTTTTCTGCTTCTACTAAGTTAACTTTATGTTGGTGATTCATCGGGGCAGGGTTTGCCCATTGAGCCAGAGTGGTTTGATGGGTTTCTGCCAAAGCGAGAGTGTTCCCTTGCTCAATTTCTGACTGCCTAGAGCAGAGTGCCAAGTAGGTTAACCCTGCATAGAAATGGAAAACCGGAGTATGAATCATTGCTGCCGCTACCTTCAAATAAAGGCTTGCTTGGGCAATGTAGTCTAGGGCGTTGGTGTAATTGCCAAAGAGATAGGCAAGCATTAGTTTGTAGTTATAGGCAAGAGCGAGTGCAGTAAGCTCACTATTCTGATTGTGCTGAGGAAACATCACCTTTTCATCATAAGCCTCACCGATTAACAAATCCGGTTGCTTGACAATTTCGCTCAAGTTATGCACCGCCTGTTGTGCCAGCTTCAGGTAAACCATAGGAGAATATTGCTTCACAGTCGCTAAGACAACACAGTAATTTTCTATTTCTGCGTGCCAATCATCAAGCTCTACTCCCGAAAAAAATTTATTATATAAATAACTACTGACGCAGTAACCAGCATTCAGAAAATCACCTGTTTCCATTCCGACTAAATAGCCTTCTTTCGCAGTTGGGATTCCTGCCCTCAGTGGTTCTTGACGATGCTGAATAAAACAGCCAAACCAAAGTAAAGTGATACATTTAAATTCTGGCCAATTCAACTGATTGAGTAAGCTCAGTGCTACTCGCCCAAAGCGATAACCTTTCTCTACTTCTGATAAAAAACCAGACAGCACAATGCCATAACCCACATACCCGATTGTTGATGCTGGTGTATTTCCAAATTCAAGTGATAGACTGACCATTGTGGCACAAAGCAGAGGCTGCAAGGCAGGATTTCCCATAAAAATAGCCGGAAACAAGATGCCTAACAATTGCATCGCCGCGATTGTCCGAGGATCGCTCATCACGGGAAGGTTAACCAGTTCCTCAATCTGTTTGCCCTCCAGTTGGTTGGCAAGGTTTTGTAATGCAATGCGTGTCAAGGCTTCGTCAGTTTCATAGGGGAGTTCAATCCCCAATTGTGCTAGGGCATTAGTGCCGATCGCGATCGCTTCTAACATCTGACTCTGAGTTGTCAGTGCGTTGATTTGAATCTCAAATATCTTGACTTTATCTAGTATTGTTTTGGCCGATCGCAAAACCTGAGCTGCCATTTCTTCCATGCTATTAAAATCGGCATTTAAGTAAGCATTATCAGCCGCAGCCACATAAAGATTCAGGGTTAATTCATACTGAGTTTCCCAACAGTTTTCAGTGAGTAACTCCAGCCCTGTTTTCACAAAACTTCTGGCGCTTGTATAGGCTGTAGAATTTCTGGCTTTCTGTCCGGCTGCTAAGTTCAATCTGGCTAAGGCTTCCCGTTCCTCAGCTTGAGTCATGAACTCAATTCCTAAATTCAAATGCCCGACAATATCAAACAGCTTTTCCTCTTTTTCTATTTCTGATAAGTTTTGTTGGAGTAGTTTCCCAATATGGTAATGAGTCTGCTGTTTTTGCTCGTCAGGAATCAATGAATAAGCCGCTTGTTGGACGCGATCGTGTAAAAATCGATAAGTCGGATTGGCGGAATCATTGAAAACTTCTTCACTATCAGATTGGGTATAGAACTTATAAATTTCGGTAGTAGGAATTACCAAACCTTCTTGCAAGGCTTTCCATAAAGCTGTGGCGCTACTGTCGGCAGATTTCTCACTGACAATTGCTAAGGTATTCAAATCAAACTGCGCCCCAATACAAGCCGCTAGTTTGAGACTATCCTGAGTTTCTCGGGGCAATTTCTGTAATTGCAATGCCATGAATTCAACCACATTATCCGTAATTGCTAAGGCCTTCACTTGGGCAATATCGCATTGCCAATATTGCTTTTTGCAATCAAAGCTAATTAACTTGTCATCATGTAATGCTTTGATAAACTGAGTCGCAAAAAAAGGATTACCTTGAGTTTTTTGAAACACTAATTTTGTCAAAGGAGCGGCTAGGGATAATTCACAATTCAGTGTATTTGCCACTAACTGATTCATATCAGGTTCCCTTAACGGTGGCAAAGTAATTGTATTCACCGTTGCCCCAGTTTTAACAATTTCATCCACTGTTAAAATAAATGGATGTACGGGGGAGACTTCATTATCTCGATAAGCACCTAATATTAATAGATACCCAGCCTCTTGCATCAATAAGTTCAGCAAGTTAAGTGATGCGGAATCTGCCCATTGCAAGTCATCTAAAAACATGACTAATGGATGTTCTTTACTGGTAAATACTTGCACAAATTTGGGCAATAGGAGATTAAACCGATTTTGGGCTGCAGTTCCCGATAATTCAAGGGCGGCTGGCTGTTTACCGATAATATTTTCTAACTCAGGAATTACGTCAATTAAGACTTGTCCATTGTCTCCTAATGCAGTTAATATCTGGCTTTTCCATGTTTCTAATTGCCAATCTGATTCGGATAGCAATTGCCCAATTAAATCGCGGAATGCTTGCACAAAGGCGCTGAAGGGAATGTTGCGATGAAATTGATCGTATTTTCCTTTGATAAAATAACCCCGTTCCCGCACAATGGGTTTATGAACTTCGTTGACAACGGCAGTTTTGCCAATTCCTGAAAAACCCGCAACGAGCATTATTTCTGTTGCACCTTTGCTGACTCTTTCAAAGGCTTGTATGAGCGTTTTTACTTCGGTTTCTCGTCCATAGATTTTGTCGGGAATCAGGAAGCGATCGCAGACATCCCGCCTTCCTAACTCAAAAGTTTCAATCTTTCCAGTTTCTTGGCACTGCTGCAAACATCGTTCTAAGTCATGCTTCAACCCCAAGGCACTTTGATAGCGTTTTTCGGCATTTTTTGCCATTAGCTTCATGACAATATCCGAAACCACCTGCGGGATTTCTTTGCTGTTTATTGCCGGAGGTTGTTTGGCAATATGGCAGTGAACCAACTCCATCGGATCTTCACATTCAAATGGCAGTTTTCCTGTCAGCAATTCGTAAAATGTGACCCCCAGAGAATAAAAGTCAGTGCGGTAGTCGATACCTCGGTTCATTCGTCCAGTTTGTTCGGGAGAAATATAGGCGAGGGTTCCTTCTAAAACGTTGGGATTTTGAATTTCTTGAGTTTCTCTTGGCAGTAAGGAGGCGATGCTAAAGTCTATGAGTTTAATTTGTTTAGTTTCGGGATGTATTAGGATGTTAGCTGGCTTAATATCTTTGTGGATGACTCGATTTCGGTATAGTGCGTCAAGGATGTCAGTTATTTGAATGGCAATTTCCAATATTTCTGCTAAAGTCAGCGTAGGTGCTTCACCGATCCGTCTTCGGCATCTATCTTGGGCGTATTGCCATAGAGAAATGCCGCCAAAATCCTCCATCACTAGGGCATAGCTGTGGTGGTAGGATTTCAGACAGTAAGGTTCAACGACTCCCGGCAGACGTAAATTTTTTGCGATGGTATACTGGTTGCGAAATTGCAGCAGTTCGCTGAAACTGGGATAGTCTCTATTGAATAGTTTAATGACAACGGGAAGCAGATCGATTTCTCGAAAAGCTCGGTAAACCAGGGTTTTAGAACCACTGTACAGTTGCTCGATTAGACGGTATCCGGCAATTGGACTGGTTAAATCTATACCTGCATTCATTTTGGCTCTCCTCATCTCAAATAGTGACTGCTAAAAATTAATGTGCGCCTCTATGTGTAAGGGTTAAAGGCGGCGATCGCATAATTAACTTCATCCGTTTGTAGGCAATAAAATTGTAAACTCCGTCCCTTCTCCCAATACAGAATTTACCTCGATTTTACCGCCGTGTTTCTCAACTACAATCTGCCGTGCGATCGCCAATCCTAACCCCGTGCCTTTACCCACACCTTTAGTTGTAAATAAGTGGTCAAAAATATGACATTTTATCTCATCTGCTATGCCTGTTCCGTTGTCATAAATGCGAATACTCACCCACTTAGAAGACTGTCTTTCTGTCCGAATCGTGATGCAATGGGCTGGGGTTTTAATCCGATCTAAACTCGGTTCCCGATTTGATTCTTCCAGTGCATCAATGGCATTTGCCAAGATATTCATAAACACCTGATTGAGTTGTCCGGGGAAGCAATCGACAGAGGGCAAGTTCCCGTACTCTTTCACAACTTCAATCGCTGGACGCTGTTCGTTCGCTTTCAATCTGTGTTTGAGAATCAAAATCGTACTGTTAATTCCGTCATGAATATTGAAAGAAACCTTGTAATCTTTGTCTGTTCGGGAGAAGGTACGAAGACTGGTGCTGATACCTTGAATGCGATCGCACCCGACTTGCATAGAATGCAACATTTTTGGTAAATCTTCTAAAAGATATTCGATATCGAGCTCTTCAGCTTTTTCTTCAATCTCCTCACCGGGACTCGGAAATTTTTCTTGATATAGTTGCAAGTATTCTGTAATATCTTTGACGGCGGCGATCGCTTCATGAATATTGCCAGAAATAAATCCCACGGGATTATTAATTTCATGGGCAACCCCGGCCACTAAATTGCCCAAAGCCGACATTTTTTCGCTCTGCACTAATTGCAGTTGTGATTGTTCAACCTGGTGGGCGTAGTCTTGCGCTTGCTGATACAATCGTGCATTTTCTAGGGAAATGGCAGCCTGAGTGCAGAGGAAGTTGAGGATGAGGAGACGATCGCGAGTAAACACTCCTTTCGTCGAGCTATGTTCGAGATAAAGTATCGCAACTAAGTTCCCGCGATCGATAATCGGAGTACATAGCATACTCTGAGAGTGATACTGGAGCGTACAGTCATTCATTAAACCCGGAATATCCGTCTTGCCACCTTCAATAACCACAGTTTCCAGGGTGTGTTTGACATAATAAACCAGCTTGAGCGGAATCATCTCCGAGCCATCGATAGATTGGGTTTGCAGTAAGGTTGTGGGTAACTCATTATCTGGATTGATGTGAGTTATGGCCCGGATTTGCCATTCATCCCGATGGGGGAGTAGCAAAGCACAAGTTTCTGCGCCAGAAGTTTTCAAAATAATTTGATTGAGGGTATCGAGTAATTCATCAATATGAATTTTACTCGATAAAGCTTGAGCAGCTTGCACAATAGATGCGAAATCAAGGGCATCGGAAATACTGGTGCTGCTGGTGGTAGAAATGTGCGAAGACTGGCTAATCGTTACCAACGTCTCTAGAGGATTAAAGCGAAGTTTCGGCTGATTCAGGATGGGATGAAGTAATTGGGGATAGCTTTGTTCTAGGTGTTCAACTTTGGCTTTAGCTCCCCAACGGGCATAACAGTAATATGATTCCTGCATATAGCTGGCGGCAACTTTTTCTTTTCCCCAATCTAGGTAGAATTTTGCAGCTAATTCGTTTGCTAACGCTTCTTCTTGGAGGTATTCGTTTTCTTTGGCTCCTGCGATCGCGCGATCGTACAACTCTAATGCCTCAGCTTTATTACCTTGTACTCGCTCTCGTTCCGCCTCGACTAAATGAAATTTGTGCAAAAAATTCATCGGCGCATAAGTTGCCCAGTATTTTAGTTTTTCTTGGTTAGCAGCGACGCATTCTTTCATTTGCTGCTCTTCTGGATCCGAAAATTGGCCAAACCATGCTAACTGGACTAAAGACTCATAAAAATGAAAGATTGGTACATATAAAAAAGCAAGGACAGCATCCAAATACTGTCTTGCCTGCCCAGCCTGTTCTACAGCTTCTTCAAACTCTGAAAACAGATAGGACACAATCAGTTTGTTAATCCACAGCAATGCTAATCCGGTGCGATCGCCCGTTGTTTCATGTAATGGAAGTTGATGCTGTTCATTGTACGCTGCACCGCTCAACACCACCACGTTATCTGCATCCCCCATTAAATTCAGCAGAATTTGTCGATTCAACTGGGAATAAGTCAGAGTTAGATTTTGCTTGAGGTGCTTGAGCGATTCACAATATCCGGCAACTTCCGGCTCCAGTTGCGTTAAATTCTGCCCTGCAAAATAGGAGTAAAAACCGTAGTTATAGGCAGAGTAGCCCGCGAAAGCCAAATCGCCTACATCTAAACAACTACAATAAGCCATCTGCAAGGGCTGTAATGTCTCACGCAGGTGCATTTTCCAATGCCTTGTGTACACATAGACGAGTGATAAAGTTTTCCCCTTTAATTCGGAATTGGGATAACGTGATAGCAGGTCAAGGGCTAACTGACCGAATTCATAACCTAATTCAACTTTTCCCAACACACCACACATCAATATCCCATAAGAGGCATAACAAAAGGTCGAGGTTGACTCATTGCCATACACGATGGACAGATAAACCTTTTTTAAAATCACCAGTAAATACAACAGTGGCTGAGAAAGATAAGCGCCCGGTGCTGCCGATGTCAAAATTCGAGCCGCTGCCAAGATGTTCACATCCCTTGCTTCGCTGAGGTTGAGTAACTCACCAGGCAAACGCTCTCCAATCGCATCGGAGACGGTACTAAAGGCAGCCGCCACATCTTCCTGGGTAGGGGCTGCAGGCAGTTCCACTCCCAATTGCTTTAAGATGGCAAGTGCCGCCGCGATCGCTTGAGTAAAATGACCTTGAGCAGTGAATGCCTCAATCTTCACTTCATAAACGCTGATTTGATCTAATGGGCTTTTGGCGTGCTTCAGGACAAGGCGGGCATTGGCTGCCATTTTCTCTAAATCACCGCTCAGATAGGCGGTTTCTGTGGCGACTTGATAGAGTGCTAGCGTCAACTCATACTGATGCTGCCAACTGTTTTGAGTGAGTAACCCAATGCCCACTTCGGCATATTTGCAGGCGGCAGTATAGGCGATCGCTGCTTTTGCCTTGCGACTTGCCATCAAATTAAATTGCGCCAATCTTTGACGTTCTGCGGATTGGACGATTGATTCAGCCGCAACATTAAGTTGACTGACGATTTCAAAAATGCGTTCTTCCCGGTTGCTTTCGAGGGTGTTACTCAGGATTAACTGTCCAATCTTCAGGTGAACGGTTTGTTTTTCATCGGCGGGGATTAGGGAGTATGCCGCTTGTTGCACCCGGTCATGTAAAAATCTATATGCAACAATCTCAGAATTTTCTGGGTCAAGTAATTGATATTCTTCCCCAACATAAAACTTATAAACTTCACTTTGGGCTAAAATCAAACCTTCCTGCAAGGCTTTCCATAAACTTGCAGCCACTTCGGTTTGGGATTGTTCAGAAACCATCGCCAAAGTAGCCAAATCAAACTGATTTCCAATACAAGCTGCTAGCTGTAACACCTGTTGAGTTGAGGTAGGCAATTTTTCTAATTGCAAGGCCATAAAGCTAACAATATCATCTGTAAAAACAAGCTGATTTACTTGTGCGATATCACATTGCCAACAACCCTCTTCCCAGTTAAAATAAATCAATTCATCTTGATGTAATGCCTTGATAAATTGAGTAGCAAAAAACGGATTTCCTTGAGTTTTTTGATAAATTAATCCAGAAAGAGTCCATGCCAAACTTTCAGTACATTTAAGGGTATCAGCAACTAATTGATTTACTGTGACTTTATTGAGTGCTGCTAAAGTAATCCTATTAATCGTTGCTGGTGTTTTTTGAATCTCACTCAAAGTTAACATTAATGGATGCGCTGGGTGGACTTCGTTATCACGATACGCACCAATTAATAAAAGATGACCTGTATCACCCATTAAGACCTGCATTAACTTTAGTGATGCTGAATCTGCCCATTGCAAATCATCTAAAAACATTACGAATGGATGTTCTAAGCTGGTAAAGACTTTAGTAAATTTTTGAAATAATAAATTAAAGCGATTCTGGGCAGCAGTTCCTGATAATTCAAGGGCGGCTGGCTGTTGACCAATAATTTTTTCTAATTCGGGGATGATTTCAATAATTACTTGTCCGTTTTCCCCAACCGCTTCTAAAATCTTATTTTTCCACGCCTTGAGTTTGGCATCACTTTCACTGAGTAATTGTGCCATAAAATCGCGGAATGCCTGGACAAATGCCGAGAAGGGAATGTTGCGGTTAAACTGGTCGAATTTGCCTTTGATGAAATAGCCCCGCTGCCGGACAATCGGTTTATGTACCTCGTTGACGACAGCCGTTTTTCCAATCCCGGAGAACCCAGCGACTAGCATTAATTCGGATGTGCCACTTGCCACGCGATCGAAGGCACTCAACAGGGTTTTTACTTCAGTTTCACGACCATAAAGCTTTTCAGGAATCAGGAAGCGATCGCAGACATCCCGCCTTCCTAACTCAAAAGTTTCAATCTTTCCAGTTTCTTGGCACTGCTGCAAACATCGTTCTAAGTCATGCTTCAACCCCAAGGCACTTTGATAGCGTTTTTCGGCATTTTTTGCCATTAGCTTCATGACAATATCCGAAACCACCTGCGGGATTTCTTTGCTGTTTATTGCCGGAGGTTGTTTGGCAATATGGCAGTGAACCAACTCCATCGGATCTTCACATTCAAATGGCAGTTTTCCTGTCAGCAATTCGTAAAATGTGACCCCCAGAGAATAAAAGTCAGTGCGGTAGTCGATACCTCGGTTCATTCGTCCAGTTTGTTCGGGAGAAATATAGGCGAGGGTTCCTTCTAAAACGTTGGGATTTTGAATTTCTTGAGTTTCTCTTGGCAGTAAGGAGGCGATGCTAAAGTCTATGAGTTTAATTTGTTTAGTTTCGGGATGTATTAGGATGTTAGCTGGCTTAATATCTTTGTGGATGACTCGGTTTCGGTATAGTGCGTCAAGGATGTCAGTTATTTGAATGGCAATTTCCAATACTTCTGCTAGAGTCAGCGAGTGCTCTTGGGCGTAGTCTCGCAGAGAAATACCGCCAAAATCCTCCATTACTAGGGCATAGCTGTGGCGATAGGATTCCAAATTGTAGGGTTCAACGACTCCGGGCAGACTTAGGTTTTTGGCGATGGTGTACTGGTTGCGGAATTGCAGCAGTTCGCTGAAGCTGGGATAGTCTCGATTTAATAGTTTAATGACAACCGGAAGCTGATCTGTTTCTCGGATGGCTCGATAAACTAGGGTTCTCGAACCGCAGTATAATTGATCGCCCAGATGATATCCCGAAATTCGGTTCGTTAAATCCACTACTGCATTCATCTGGATTACTCCATCTCAGACATTGACTCTTGCCACTAAGTATACACTTTTATTCGTCAAGTCTGAGAAAAATAGAACTGCGTGCGAAATCCCCAGCATACCAACTCTACCGCTTTTATTTTTTTCTATTTTGAGGATAAAGATGGCGATCTATCAAGATATGCTTATCCTTTCATCGGCAATAAAATTCTAAACTCCGTCCCTTCTCCCAATACAGAATTTACCTCGATTGTACCGCCGTGTTTCTCAACTACAATCTGCCGTGCGATCGCCAATCCCAACCCCGTGCCTTTTCCTACTTCCTTGGTAGTAAATAACTCATCAAAAATCTTCTCTCGCACTGCTTCACTCATGCCGACACCGTTATCTTTAATGCAAAGTATCGCTTGCTTTCGATCCCGATAAATGTCGGTTTTAATTATAATTTTGTTGAGTATTTCTGCATAATTACGTCCTTGATTTGATTCCTCCAAAGCATCGATCGCATTACCTAACAAATTCATAAATACTTGATTCAACTGTCCGGCATAACACTCCACGGGTGGCAAATTACCGTATTCCCTAATCACTTGAATTTCTGGACGAGTTTCGTTAGCCTTGAGGCGATGTTTCAGGATCATAATGGTGCTATCGATGCCATCGTGGATATTGCAAGCTACGGGATAGTTAGTATCGGCACGGGAGAATGTCCTTAGACTGGTACTAATATCCCGAATCCGCTTCACGCCTTCCCGCATCGAACCTACTAATTTCGGTAAATCTTCCCGGATGTATTCCAGATCGATGTTCTCGATTTCCTCTCGAATCTCTGGATCGAGTTGGGGATATTTTTCTTCATACAAATCGAGCAATCCAAACAAATCTTTGATATAATCTAAGGCTGGTTGAATATTACCCCCCAGAAAACCAACGGGATTATTAATTTCGTGAGCCACGCCAGCCACTAAGTTTCCCAATGCTGACATCTTTTCGCTTTGAACAATTGTTAATTGTGCCTGCTTGAGAGCTGTGAATGCTTGTTGAGATTCTTGATACAAACGGGCATTTTCTAAGGAAATAGCAGCTTGAGAAGCTAGCAAATTTAGCACTTCAATGCGATCGCTCGTAAAGGCCCCAACCGTCAGGTTATTTTCCAGGTAAAAAACTCCTATCAACTGGCCTTGATTAAGAATTGGAATACAAAGAACACTGATCGGCTGGTGCTGTTCAATATAGCGATCGCTCCCAACCTGGGAACTTACCCTAGCATCAACTATTACCAAAGGTTTCAAACTACGCTTGACAGTGTTAACCAAACTAATTGCTACATCCTGACTTGATTCTAGAGGTATTGATGGTAATAGCTCAGGTTCCTGTCCCTCTGCTACAAGCGCCGCTACCTGTAAATACTGTTTTTGTTTGAGCAATAAGACACACTTAGTGGCGCCAGCATTCGCGATCGCTATTTTTAGGAGAGTAGTCAGGAGTTTATCTAGTTCAATCTCCCCAGAAATGGCTTGAGAGGCTTTGATCAGAGTAGGCAAATCGAGAAATTCAGAGTTGCTGCTAGAAGAGTTGGTATTATAAGTAATTGTGCCGCGGGCGATCGTTTCCTTTAATGAACTAAAGGCTTGAGCTTGCTGAATGATAATACCGAGTAGGCGAGGATAACGTTTTTCCAAATCGTCAATTTTGGCTTTAGCTCCCCAGCGGGCATAACAATAATATGCTTCAATCATGTAGGCTTGAGCTACTTTTTCTTTGCCCCATTTTAGGTAGAATTTGGCGGCGAGTTCGTTGGCGAGGGCTTCTTCGTTGAGGAAGAGATTTTCTTTAGCGAGGGAGATCGCGCGATCGTACATTTCCAGTGCATCTGCCTTGTAACCCAAAACCCGCTGCCTTTCTGCTTCAACTAAATACCACTTATGGAGATGATTCATGGGAGCATTTTGCGCCCACTGGTGCAGAGTCGTTTGATGGATTTCCACAGATGCCAAAATATCAGCTTGCTCAATTTCTGGCTGTGTGGGTAAAAGCGCCAAGTGCGTCAGGGCTGCATAGAAATGGAAAATGGGAATAAAAATACATCCTGGTACTGCTATCAAATAGGGCTGGGCTTGGCTAACGTAATTGCTAGCCTCTTTGTAGTTACCAAAGCAGTAAGCAAGCAACAGTTTGTAGATATAAACCTCGGCGATGGCAGTGAATTCATAATCCTGATTATGCTTGGGAATCATCACTGTTTCATCGTAGGCTAGGCCGATTAAGCAATCCGACAGAATCTCAACTTCCTTTAAGTTATTCACCGTCTGCCGCACCATATCTACATAAATCTGAGCCGAATATTGCTTTACCTGAGCCAAGGCGGCGCTGTAACTTGTTATTTCTGATTCCAAATTGCTCAGTTCTACTCCACTGAAAAAGTTCATATAGCTGTAAGTGACCATGCTGTAGCCAGCGCTTAGAAAATCGCCAGTTTCCATGCCAGCCGTATAGCTATCTTTCGTCGTCAGCATCACAGCCCTCATTGCTTCTTTGCGATGCTGAATAAAGGCTCCAAATAGATTCAGAATCATGGACTTGAATTCCCGGACATTAAACCTATCCAGCAATGAAAGTGCCAATTTACCAAAGGCATACCCCGTTTCCACCTCTCCCAAAAAGGCACACAACACCAGTCCGTGAATGCCATACCCCACCGTCGATGCTGGCGTGTTCCCAAAGGAGAGCGATAAACTCACCATCTTGGAGCTAAGTAGGGGCAGCAAACCGGGCATTCCCAGAAAGATGGGAGAATATAACGTTCCTAACAGTGGCATGGCAGCCTGAGCCTTGGCATCAGTTATCATCGGCAGATTAGCTAGGTCTTCAATCCGTCTACCTTGGAGTTGGCTAGCAACAGCTTGTAGCGCTTGGCTAATCAAGGCTTCGTCAGGTGCACTGGGTAGTTCAATCCCCAATTGCCAGAGTGCATCTCTTGCTACTGCAATGGCTTCTAGTGACTTGCTTTGTGCTGTCTGGGCGGCGATTTGAATTTCGTAAATTTTGATTTTGTCTAAGATTGTCTGGGCTGCTTGCAAAACTTGTGCTGCAATCTCTTCCATGCTGTCAAAGTCAGCATTCAAATAGGCTGCTTCAGCAGCAGCAACATAGAGTTTCAGGGTTAATTCATACTGGCTTTGCCAACAGTCGGCTGTTAGTAGATCAATCCCTGTTTGCAGATAAACTCTAGCTGTTGTGTAGGCGGTAGAATTTCTGGCTTTACAACCGGCTTCTAAGTTCAGTTTAGCTAATGCTTCTCGTTCGCTCGGTTGGGGAATTAACTCAATTCCTCGATTCAAATGTCCGACAATATCAAACAGTTTTTCTTCTTGCTCTATTTTTGAACAATTTTGCTGAAGTAATTGTCCGATTTTGAGATGAGTTTCTTTTTTATCTGAATCGGGAATCAGGGAATATGCGGCTTGCTGGACGCGATCGTGTAAAAATCGATAAGTGGGATTAGCTGAAGCCTGGAAAATTTCATCACTATCCGATTCGGTAAAGAACTTATAGATTTTGGTTGTGGGAATAACTAAACCTTCCTGCAATGCTTTCCATAAAGCCGTAGCCGTCATTGCAGCAGATTGCTCACTGACAATTACTAAGGTATTCAAATCAAACTGCGATCCAATACAAGCAGCCAATTTGAGAACCTCCTGAGTTGCTGGCGGCAACTTCTGCAATTGCAAAGCCATGAATTCAACGACATCATCAGTGATTGCTAAGGCTTTGACTTGGGCAATATCACACTGCCAATGCCGAATATCCCAGTTAAAGCTAATGAGCTGCTCGTCATGTAATGCCTTGAGAAACTGAGTGGCGAAAAAAGGATTTCCCTGAGTTTTTTGATATACTAATTTGGTCAAAGGTTGGGCAAGAGATGATTCGCTATTGAGCGTATCCGCCACCAACAAATTCATATCAGTTTGGCTTAACGGTTGCAAAGTAATCGTATTCACAGTTGCCCCAGTTTTTACTATCTCATCCACTGTCAAAATAAATGGATGCACTGGCGAAACTTCATGGTCTCGATAGGCTCCTAATACTAATAAATACCCTGTATCCATCATCAATAATTGTAGCAAATTCAGGGAAGCTGAATCCGCCCATTGCAAGTCATCCAAAAACATCACTAAAGGATGTTCTTTGCTAGTGAAAACTTGCACGAATTTCTGCATGAGCAGATTAAAGCGATTTTGGGAGGCACTTCCTGACAATTCTGTTGCAGCAAGTTGAGCGCCAATTATGCGTTCTAACTCAGGAATCACGTCAATCAAAACTTGTCCGTTATCTCCCACTGCTGCTAAAATCTGGGTTTTCCATGTTTGCAGTTGGGTATCTGATTCGGATAGCAATTGACTCATTAAGTTGCGGAAGGCTTGCACAAAGGCACTGAAGGGAATGTTGCGTTGAAATTGATCGTACTTGCCTTTGATAAAATAACCACGCTGACGGACTATGGGTTTATGAACTTCATTAACAACGGCGGTTTTCCCAATTCCCGAAAAACCAGCTACTAGCATCATTTCCGTTGCTCCCAGGCTGACTCGCTCAAATGCAGCTAATAGTTTATCGACTTCTTTTTCTCTACCGTAGAGCTTTTCAGGGATAGTAAAGCGATCGCTAATATCTCGCTTTCCTAGTTCAAAATATTCAATATAGGCTGTTTGTTGTAACTGAAATAAGCAATTATCTAAATCGTGCTTGATGCCCAATGCACTTTGATAGCGGTCTTCGGCATTTTTCGCCATCAGCTTACTGACAATTTTAGATAAAATTAGGGGAACTTCTGGATTTATTTGATGGCTCGGTATCGAGTGTTTAGCGAGGTGACAATGCACCAATTTCATCGGATCATCTGAGACAAATGGCAACTGTCCTGTTAACAATTCATAAAAGGTCACACCCAGGGAATAAAAATCACTACGATAGTCAATGCCTCGATTCATCCGTCCTGTTTGTTCGGGGGAGAGATAGGCTAATGTTCCTTCTAAAATATTGGGATTCTGAATTTCTGGGGTTTCTCGTGGTAGGAGGGATGCAATACTAAAGTCAATTAGTTGAATTTCTTTGGTGTCTGGCTTAATGAGAATATTAGCGGGTTTAATATCTTTGTGAATGACTCGGTTTTGGTATAGATAGTGAATAATGTCTGTTAGTGGTATGGCGATTTGGAGAAATTCGGTTAAACGTAAAGCTGGAGATGGTTGGGTGTTATTTGTTGCTGTTTTTAGATAAGTAGATAGGGAGACTCCGCCAAAGTCCTCCATTACGAGGGCATAGCTATTTTGGTATACTTCCAGCGTCAAGGGTTTGACGATGTGAGGGAAGTCGAGATTTTTGGCAATGGTATATTGGTTGCGAAACTGGACGATTTCGTTGAAGGTGGGGTATTCATTTCGCAGCAGTTTGATGACGACTGGGTATTGATCGCGGGTACGGATGCCTCGATAAACTAGGGTACGTGTACCTGCATAAAGTTGCTCTGTAATCTGATAACCTGACAAATTTGCGATCGCATCCATAACTCGTTTATACAACAGTTAAATTAAAACCTTCTATTCCATTGTATTTTATTATTTGACAAAGATAGCGATCGCCAACTCTGCAGCCTCGGTAGGGACAGAATTAACTGTAATTTTTTCCCAATGTTTATCAACTATTCTTTTACCCAAAGCAATTTGGTCACAAGCATCCGGATTCATCCGTTTACCTGTAAAAAAAGCTCGCCATCCCGATCGCCACCCCCGGACTCATCCGTGCGAGCAATCTCAAATCTTAAATCTCAAATTTCCAATTTCAAATCGCATGACGTGCGATCGCTAATCCTAAATTAGTTCCTTTGCCTACTCCGCACTATTTGCGCTATGTTATGTATAGTATGGTTGTGTAAGGAATGAGAATTAAATAACTTCCACTCTTGAAAGTGGGATGGGCTCTTATAGCCCGTCCTTTTTGGACGGGCTATAAGAGCCCATCCCACAATAACAATTAAAATTGTAAGTTATTTAATTCGCGCTCCTAAGTTCTGATGGTATCAGAAAACAATAATTTGTATTTTTTAACCACAAATATACGCAGATAAACCCGGATATAAACTTGATACTATCTGCGTATATTTGCCTACATTTGCGGTTGTATTATGCTTTATTCCCCGTAGTGACCGCCGACAACCTTACCCCGAAAAACAACATAATTGTAGATGTTGTAAAAAATCATAATCGGGATCAGAAAGCCGATGAACACAATCATAAATACCAGGGCGCTGGGCGAAGCAGCGGCTTGGTAAATCGTGATTTTCGAGGGAATAATGTAGGGAAAAACAATCAATCCTAAGCCGATGAAAGTGAGCAAAAAAATTAGAATGGTCCAGATAAACGGCGTGCGTTCTTCTTTGCTGGCGAGACTTTTCAGCAACAGTCCTACCAACAGCACTCCCAGCAAAGGAATTGTGGCAAAAACATAAACTAGCGGTTTCTCAAACAACCTGGATCTAGCACTTTCGTAAAAAATCGGAGTGGCGATCGTAATTAAAATCGCTCCGATTAAAGTTGTCACCGCCGCAATTTTAGCCGTGCGATAGTGATTTGTTTGCAGTTCGCCCTCCGTTTTCATAATTAGATAGGTTGAACCGATCAAAACATAGCCTTGAATCAGCGTCAAAGCAACCAAGATCGATCGCCAATCCAGCCAATCCCAAGTAGAACCCACAAAATGACCGGCTTCATCAACCGCAATGCCTTCGAGCACAGCACCCAAGGCAAATCCTTGAGCTAAAGCTGCTAAAAAACTGCCCGCACCAAAGGCATAATTCCAGAATAATTTGCGATTAGAATGCTCGCGAAATTCAAAGGCTACAGCCCGAAATATCAAACCAAAAAGCATCATGCAAATTGGTATATACAGCGCTGTTAAAATCGTGCCGTAAGCGAGGGGAAATGCGCCAAACAGAGCGCCTCCCATCAACACCAGCCAAGTTTCGTTCGCATCCCAAACGTTGCCCAAACTCGTCATTAAAATGCCCCGGCGTTCCTCGTCGGAAGCGGTCAGAGACAGGATGCCTACTCCTAAGTCAAAACCGTCTAGCATGACATATAGCAGGAGAAACAAAGCCAAAACTACAAACCAAACTTGCGGGAGAAAATGCTCCAAAGCTTGCATAAAATCTCCTATTGTTGTGCTTCTAAGGGACGTTGATCGGGAATGTGTTCTGCGGGTTGAGTTTCGATGGCAGGTTCATTGTCTAATCCCGGTACCGGCAGAGTTAAATTAGGCCCTTGGCGGATAATTCGGCTGCCAAAATACAAGGCACAAACAAACAAAAAGCTGTAAACAACGGCAAAGAAACTAAGAGAAGTTAAAACATTGCTGGCGGGGATGTTTGACACCGCATCAGCAGTGCGAATTTGCCCGTATAAAGCCCAAGGTTGTCGGCCGACACAGCGCACAATCCAACCCGATTCTACAGCAATATATCCCAGGGGAGCAGCTAATACCCAAGCGCGCATCAGCCAAGGTTGACTGGCGATATTTTCAGCAGAAAGTTTGCCTCGCATCCACTGAATTATACTGAACAGCATCAGTCCTAAAAAGAAGAATCCAATCCCGGACATGATGCGGAAACAATAGTAGATTAAACCCACCATCCGGGGTCTATCTTCTGGCTTCCATTCCTTCAATCCGAGTACGGGTTCGGAGAGTTTTTGTTTGAATTCCAGAACGTATCCTAAGCCGTTGGGTACGCTAATTTCCCAGTCATTTTTTTGGGCTTTTTCATTAGGTAAAGCTAGCAAAGTCCAATCGGCTGACTCTCCCGCTGGTGAAGTTTCCCACTTAGCTTCGATTGCTGCTAATTTAGTTGGTTGGTAGTGATAAACTTGTTCGGCGCTCAAATGTCCGATGTATATCTGCAAAGGTGCAACGGCGATGGCGGTGGCTATGGCAATTTTTAAAGATTTGGAAAAAAAGGCTTGGTTGCGCTGATTGAGAATGTACCAAGCGCTAATTCCCCCAATGACAAACAGCGAAGTTTCTAACGTCGCAAAAAACATATGGAGAATGCTGTTTAATGCGAACGGGTTCAGAATTGCTTGAAAATAATCGCTGACAATAAACTTGCCATTGACCATTTCTCCGCCTGCTGGAGTTTGCAGCCAAGAGTTAGCGACTAAAATCCATACTGTGGATAGGTTAGCGCCGAAGGCTACCATGATTGTAGCGAAATAATGGACGATCGGGTGAACGCGCTCCCAACCAAACAGCATAATGCCTAAAAAGCCGGCTTCTAACATAAATGCCATTGAAGCTTCAAAGCCTAAAATGCTGCCAAAAAAGTCACCAACTGCTTCGGAAAATGGTGCCCAATTCGTGCCAAACTGAAATTCCATCGGAATGCCTGAAGCTACTCCAATACCGAAGTTGAGGACGTAGAGTTTAGACCAAAAACGAGCGTGATGGTAGTAGTCAGGATTGCGAGTTTTCAGCCACATTCCTTCAACAATTACCAGATAAATTCCCATTCCCGTAGTCAGAACTGGCCACAGCATATGGAATATGGCGGTTAGCGCAAATTGCATCCGTGATAGCGCCACGGTGTTAGATAAGATATCCATCGTTATATCCTTTGCTCAGTTCAAAAGAGGTTAGCTTGCACAAATTACATAATGGACACTGGTTATAATGTAGTGTAAAAATTTATGACATTTTGTAGAGTTGGCAACTTTTAAGGTTTTATACAGATTTCGGTTGTATTTTTTTTGTATGTTAAGATAGGTAGATTCTGCTTTGTCGTTGGGTGGGGGCGGGTTTATGAGATTGTGGGTTTTAGGCATTTATTTTCGGTGAACCCGCCCCTACAAGATTTATGTTCGGTGATGGAAATATTATCTTAGTTGGGTGGGGGCGGGTTTATGAGATTGTGGGTTTTAGGCATTTATTTTCGGTGAACCCGCCCCTACAAAATTTATGTTCGGTGAGGGAAAGATTATCTTAGTTGGGTGGGGGCGGGTTTATGAGATTGTGGGTTTTAGGCATTTATTGGCAGGTTTACCCGCCCCTACAAGATTGATGTTCGGTGAGGGAAAGATTATCTTAGCGAACCGTGACCGTATAACTCAGTTTAAAGGGTTTAAAATTAGCTTTGTTTTTGGCTGTTCCGCTCAATTCAAGTTCGTAAATCCCCGCCTTGGGAAACACGATATCTGCTCCCGGTATTCCTTGATATTTTTCCGCAGAGATGGCTTTTAAAGGCGGCTGCATCAGGGGTTTATCTCCTTCTTTGCGCTCTTTCGGATAAACTGCTAATTTGCAATTACACTGCTCTAGTGGGATAATTTGACCGCCCCTGCGAGTTAGGGCAAACCACACTTTCGCAGGCTGTCCGGCGCGGGGATTGTGGTTGGGTTCTAGGTGAAAGGTAGCTGCTACATCTCCCGATACTTCGACTTCGTGCGCTAAAACTGAAATTGAGTTTAACTGCTGATCACTGGGAATTTCTGCTTCAATTAGCAATCCCAAAAATACTAACAATCCTAAAGTTTTACTTTTGTTTGACAGGTGAAACATAGAAATTTTCTAGTGATAAAACTGACCAAAACAAGCGCGATCGCACAAACGTAACTAACACCGCAACCACCGCTAACACGGCTGTCAGCAGTTGATTGTGCAACTTCCATTCAAAACCGCCGAGATAGTGGGAACCGATGAGTGCCGCGTGTACAGCGCACAACAAGAAAGCTGGAACGCTTAACAGGTGAAGGATTCGCCACAGTTGGCCTAAATAGTTTTGAATACGATCGACACTTGTAACCGCGGCCGGCAACATCAACAGTAGCGCCGTCATCCCCGCCGCCATTCCCAACTGATGCTGCGGCAACATGAAGGACACAGCATCAAAATTCCATTTCAGCGTATGATCCAGCATATGAAACGTGTGGGCGACTGCGAGGACAAACGCGCCCACACCCAAGGCGCGGCGGTAGCGCAACAGTTGCGGCAAAAACTTGCTAACCGGACGCGCCAACAGTGCTAGCATCAAGCACAGCAGCGCTGCGTGGCCCGTAAAATCAACCATTTCATCGGTTCGCAGCAAGGTAAGAATCCCGATCGCCACCGTCACCCACCCACCCGCACGAAACAGTTGACTGCGCTTGTCCGCGCTCAATCTGCCAGCAAAAAAACTCACTCCCAGCATAGTTGGCAAGGTGCCGAGTCCAAAAGCCAGCATCGTCGCCGCACCCAAAACCGAATTTCCCGTTTCCGCCGCCTTAATCTGCGCCGCGTATAGGAAACCGCAGGGAATCAAACCCCAAAGCAAACCCAAAGCAATTGGCACCCACCATTTTTTTTGTGCCGAAAGCTTGCTCATTGCTTGTCCGACTCGATCGTGCGACATTGGGTGCAGCAGCGGCAATCTCGGCAGCAAGTTCGGTTTAATTTGCACTACTCCGAACCAAATCAGCATCGTGCCCGTGAGAAGTGCGATCGCCCGCCGAAATTCGCTGCCCGTACCTGCCAAAAGTCCGCCAGCAATTAACACCGAACCCACTCCGCCAATTGCTGCACCCACCAAAGCGTAAGCAGCAATTCTCCCCAAATTTAGCAGCAAATGAAAGCGGAAAGCAGCTAATTTATCGTTGCGGGAATTAGAAAGAGAAAACGCCATTGTCAGCGGGCCGCACATCCCCGCGCAGTGACCGAAACTGCCGAGAAATCCCAAAATTGCAATTAGCAGCAGGTCTAGCATTTTGAGTTAGTAGTCAATCGATTTTAGATTTTAGATTTTAGATTAAAGAATTGACTTGCGCGAGATAAATGCTCTTTCTTGAGGATTTTCGATTTTCGATTTTGGATTGATTCCACGGATAAATGCGGGGGTTTGTACAACCTTTGAAATTCGTGGTCAAATTTATCTCCATCAGAGGGGCGGGTTTATTTATCCCCTGAGTAAGTTAGAAATATTTCTCGTGAAACCCGCCCCAACAGACTAATGACTAATGACTAATGACTGTTGACTAATGACTGTTGACTAATGACTGTTGACTAATGACTAATGACTACTTTTTTTCTGGATGCGCCGCAGCCGGCGAAGCTGCACCCATTTGATTGATGGTAGCAATTAGCTGATAAAGCCGCCCTAAATCCCGCTGGTTGAAATGCAAAACTAGGCGCGGCAGATCGAAAGTTGCATCTCCTATTTCCGGTTCCAAAGCTTGAGTTTTTTCAATTTTTCCGGTGACGACAATATCGCTAAAATCAGTATTTAGCCGATCGACATTCTCCTCAGAAAGCTCTGTTTTCAAACGAATTACCAGTTTTTCGCGCACGTAGCGGCAGGAGTGATAAACCAGATAAAAACTACCGATCGCCTCGCAAGCGACATTTACATCGTCAGTAATCGTATACAGGCTGCGATCGTTGACTGAAATCAAGCCCCGGCCCCGCAATTGTTTTTGCACAAAATAATTCCAATCGTGCCAATAATCTCCTCCGGGTCGATCGATCAATACCAAAGGAGCCGGCCCGAACTTGCCAGTTTGAGTCAAAGTCAGACACTCAAAAGCCTCGTCCAGAGTGCCAAAACCGCCCGGAAACAGAGCCAAAGCATCGCTCTCCCGGAGAAAAAATAACTTACGAGTGAAAAAATATTTAAAATTGAGCAATTTGGGATCGCCGGCAATGAAAGGATTAGAACTCTGCTCAAAAGGTAACTGAATGTTCAGCCCAAAAGAACCTTCAGCAGTCGCCCCCTCGTTCCCCGCCTGCATAATTCCCCCGCCGCCGCCAGTAATCACCATAAAACCCTGCTGGGCCATCGCCCGCGCAAAGTCTCTGGCCATCAAATATTCCACAGATTGCGGTGACACCCTCGCCGAACCAAAAATCACAATTTTGCGAACGTGGCGGTAAGGATAAAACATCTCAAAAGCGTTCTCCATATCTCGGAGCGACGCCGCAATAATTTTCCAGTCTAGCCGATCGAGATCCTCTCCGGCCATTTGCACTATAGTAGAGAGCGATCGTTCGATCCACTCAGAGTGCTTCAACTTTGGCAAGCGATCGAGCAACTCCATCACTTCAGCTTGGAGAGACTCAAAACCTTGACCATACCCAGAAGGAATCATGAATTTTTCCGAAACGGTAACAAATTGTCGCGACTAAAAATTAAGGGGCAAGCCAAAGTTAGAAGCCAATAGCCACCAGCAAATTGCTCTGCTGGGTACTAATAACTTTTCCCGTAGCTTAGCCCCGGTTCTGAAGCGAGTTAGCTTTCGCGGCCCACAAAGAACAGCGCGAAACCCCTCGCAGTTCAGTTAAATGTACTTTTCCAGAGTGTTGGCCAGAGTAGTTTTCGGAACTGCCCCAACTACCATATCCACACGTTGACCGCCCTTAAATATCATCAGCGTCGGAATGCTGCGGATACCGTATTGGCTGGCGACGTTAGGATTCTCGTCGGTATTAACTTTTACTACCTTGACCTGCCCTTCATATTGCTGGGCAATTTCGTCTACGACGGGCGCCACCATCCGACAGGGCCCGCACCAGGGAGCCCAAAAATCCACTAGAACTGGAACTTCGCTATCGAGCACTTCCTGCTTAAAGGTAGAGTCGGTTACTTGCGCGGCTGCTGACATCCCTAGCCATCCTTGTAAATACTATTTCTCGGATAACAAGTCTAGCAAAAAGTGTAACCACTTGCGTCAATCGATTTTAGATTTTAGATTTTAGATTTTAGATTTTAGATTTTAGATTTTAGAATTGACCCCACGGATAAATACGTTCGGCAAGTTTCCTCGGATACAGGTTTTTTATTTCACCAGTCCTGAGTCTGCTTTCGGTCAACGATTTCAAGAGAAGGCTTCTGAACGAAGAAGGAAGAGGGAAGACGGTAGAAGGAAGAAGGCACAAGGTTTCTGAGGATCGCGAATTAAATAACTTACAATTTTAATTGTTATTGTGGGATGGGCTCTTATAGCCCGTCTTTTTTGGACGGGCTATAAGAGCCCATCCCACTTTCAAGACTGGAAGTTATTTAATTCTCATTCCTTAAGGAACAAGGCACTGATGTTTCCCAAGGCAGAATGCACTTATGTAGAAAAAAAATTCTCCCACCCCCAGACTCTCCCCCTCTCCCCCTCTCCGGAGGTAAAAGCCTCAGTTGTGTATCTAGTAAGCAAGAGCCAAGATTTCCGGCAAAAAAGGAACCGCCCGAACAGTAGTCCGGGCGGAGTGTGGTGTGAGGAGTGAACGGAAACATGCGTCTCCGCTTCTTCTATTGTGACATCTCCTTCTCGATAATTCCACAATATTCTGTAAATTTCGAGACTGTGGAACAAATTTTGTCAAGGTATGCTGGTATTCGATCGGTAAATCTACTTACCCATGCCCAACTGCTGAGCTTTTTGATAGACTTTACCCTCAGTCAGCAGAGAAGGAGCAATTACCACTTCCACCTGCTGCATCTCCTTAAGATCCTTAGCGCCCAAGGTGCCCATGCTAGTTTTCAGAGCTCCGAGCAAGTTGTGCGTACCGTCATCTAGTACCGCAGGCCCGCGCAAAATTTGCTCCACAGTACCCGTAGTCCCCACGCGAATCCGAGTGCCCCGCGGCAAAACCGGGCTGGGAGTCGCCATCCCCCAGTGAAAGCCGCGGCCAGGAGCTTCGGCGGCCCTGGCAAAGGGCGAACCAATCATCACTGCATCGGCACCGCAGGCAATGCACTTGCAGATATCGCCGCCGGTAATTAAACCGCCGTCAGCAATCACCGACACGTATTTGCCAGTTTCGCGATAGTAGTCGTCCCGCGCGGCGGCGCAGTCTGCTACCGCTGTGGCTTGGGGAACGCCGACACCCAATACGCCCCTAGATGTGCAAGCAGCCCCCGGCCCAATGCCCACGAGAATGCCCGCAGCGCCAGTTTTCATTAAATTCAGGGCGACTTCGTAGGTGACGCAGTTGCCCAAAATTACTGGGATCGGCATCTCTTGACAGAATTTAGTTAAGTCTAGAGGTGCGATCGCTTCAGGGGAAAGGAAAGCTGTCGAGACTACTGTTGCTTGCACAAAAAATATATCGGCTCCCGATTCAGCAACCGCCCGGCCGTATTTGCTCGCAGCAGCCGGTGTACCGCTGACGGCGGCAATCCCTCCTCCAGCTTTAATTTCTTTAATTCTCAGGTCAATTAATTCTGGCTTGATGGGTTCGGCATAGAGTTGCTGCATCAGGGAAACAAATTCGTGGTTCCCCACACTGGCGATGCGCTCTAATATTGGCTGGGGGTCGGCATAGCGGGTTTGAATTCCTTCTAGGTTGAGCACGCCCATTGCTCCCAATTCCGACAGCAAAATCGCCATGCGGACATCGACTACTCCATCCATGGCGCTGGCGATGATCGGGATTTCTCGATCGATCCCGCCAATCTGCCACTTGGTATCTGCCAAACTCGGATCGAGGGTGCGCTGTCCGGGTACAAGCGCAATTTCATCTATGCCGTAAGCTCGGCGAGCGCTTTTGCCCCGCCCAATTTCAATATTCACGCTGTTTCACTTCCACAATGTATTTAAATTAGACTAACAAAAAGTTAGCCCGCCCGAGTTTAGCTATCGCACGGCTGTCTTTAAAAAAGCTCGGCACTGATTCTGATTGTATTCTGATTATATGAAATCGAAGGGGATACTTTTCCTCAGCAACGGGCACGGGGAAGACGCGATTAACTGTCAAATTCTCAAAGCTTTGAGAGCATCTGGCGCGGATGTTGATGTTTCGGCGATGCCGGTTGTCGGTGACCACGAATTTCTTCATGTGGTACCCGCCACGTGATTTATCCGTGGAATCAATCCAAAATCGAAAATCCTCAAGCCCCCGCATTTATCTCGCGCAAGTCAATCTAAAATCTAAAATCTAAAATCTAAAATCGATTGACGGGGCTGCTTACAGCCGATCGACCGTGCCAATTATTGGGCCCACCAGTCAAATGCCGTCTGGGGGAGTTTTTTACATGAATCCCCTGTTTTTCCTCAAAGATATTGGGGCGGGGCTGATTGCTTTGACTTGGCAGCAATTGCAAGCTGTTTGGACGCATTCGCGCCGCTGCGATTTGGTGGTGGCCACGTGGCCACTGGGGATATTGTCGCCGGGGCGATCGCCCATGCCAGCAACTGCCCCTATATAATTTTTCTGTCGGCTCATTCTAGTTATTACGAGGGGCGAGTCGATTTGGGTTTAATCTTGTGGCAGTTGCTTTGCTCAGAGAAATGTCTGGCCGTTTTTACTAGAGATGCTTTGACTGCTGCTGACTTAAACCGACAGGGTTTAAAGAAAGCTCAGTTTGTCGGCAATCCTGTCATGGACAACCTCAATTCTACGGGCAAAGATTTGCAGTTAATTCCCGCAGTTCGGACGATCGCCCTTCTCCCCGGTTCTCGCCTCCTGGAAGCCACTAACAACCTCGTTTTGCTCCTGGAACTGGTTAAAGAAATTGCTAGTAACTCTACTGTACCGATGCAGTTTCGGGCAGCTTTAGTTCCGACTTTGATGCCTGAATTAGATGATATTGCGGCGCGATCCGCATGGCAAATGCGATTTGTGAGAGTAAGAATGGTTTGCCAACTCATCTCCCCTCGCGACAATCATTTTCACGATTTCTGGATGTTTCTCAATATTGCGGCCGATTTCAAAAAAAGTTGCTTTAACTTGATAGCGGTCTAAGATATCTAAAAGCTGATTTGTATAGGGAGGATATGGCCCGTCCTCGTAGGTGAGGGCAACAACTTTCACTTCGGGATCGGCGCGGTTGATGCCGAAATAATTGTGAAATTTAGTAACTTTGATTAACAGCGATAC
The DNA here is from genome assembly GCF_036705675.1 of Microcoleus sp. AT8-A3. NCBI lineage: Bacteria > Bacillati > Cyanobacteriota > Cyanophyceae > Oscillatoriales > Microcoleaceae > Microcoleus > Microcoleus sp. AT8-A3. Next base: position 24,258 of record NZ_JAUBVD010000019.1, on the reverse strand, counting down.
TGCGAAAAATAACGCCATAGTGAAAAGCCGAAACTTTGGTAAATTTTTACCGATTCGCATAGCTGCACGCACTCGATCGAGAAGGAAAGTGAATGGTTGTCAGATTACCACAATTGGGGAGCTGAATCCTTAAGCTATTTTATCATTAATTATTATCCGTTCCGAAATTTTTCAGTTGGGGCGATCGCACAGTACCTAGACGCTTCAAGTGCCAGTACACTTGTACGCTACATATAATATAGCAATCCTAAATGATTCAGATAAATTTGTAGGGGTAGTGCTACCCCTACCCCCCGTGCCTACCCCCTATCTATCGGGCAACCACGGGGAGTAGGGGTCGGATTGCCCCTACAATAATTATGCAAATGATTTAGGATTGCTATATAGCGTAAGTAAGTCCAGAGCAAAAAAGCAATAATAAAAGATCGGAAGTTATAAGGGGTGTAAGGCAAGGATTTATATTCGCAGCGAGTTTACTGCTGCTCTCACCCGCTCCTAGCCATGTTATATTTATTGGTATACTTATTTTTTTTAGGCAGCAATAATTCCCAACATGATTTCACTGCCAGATATCACAATAGTCAGCCAAATCTACGAAAGTGCGAATTCCCTCGTATACCGAGGCATCCTCAAATCAAATCAGCAACCTTTGATTTTGAAACTCCTCAAAGAGGATTATCCCACACCAGCCGAACTCTACCGCTATCAGCAGGAATACGAAATCACTCGCCTTCTCAACCTAGAGGAAACGATTAAAGCCTACGAACTGCGAAAATACGATAACACACAACTCATGTTGTTGGAAGATTTTGGAGGAGAGTCCTTAAAAATCCTGCTGGATAGCCGTCCCTTGGGATTACCAGAGTTTCTCCACCTAGCCATCCAAATCACAGATGCGTTAGGCAAAGTTCATCAAAAAAAGGTCATTCACAAAGATATCAATCCATCTAACATTGTCTTGAATCCTCAAACAGGACAAATAAAAATCATTGACTTTGGCTTATCTACCATCCTATGCCAAGAGAATCCCAGCCTCACAAGTCCTAATCTTCTAGAAGGGACATTGGCTTATATATCTCCTGAACAAACAGGCAGGATGAACCGCTCACTAGACTACCGCACCGACTTTTATTCTCTCGGCGTTACTTTCTATGAACTGCTAACCAACCAGTTGCCTTTTGAATCCGTCGATGCACTTGAATTAGTCCATTGCCATATTGCCCAACAACCGAATTCACCTCATAAAATAAATCCAAGCATCCCCTTGAGTTTATCAGAAATTGTCATGAAATTAATGGCAAAAAACGCAGAATATAGATATCAGAGTGCTTGGGGAATTAAGGCCGATTTAAAAACTTGTCTGGCTCAATTGATAAATGGTAAATTTCAATCTTTTTTATTGGGATACCAAGATATTTCTCCTAAATTGCAACTCCCTCAAAAACTGTACGGAAGAGAATCACAGATTGAGTCATTATTGAGTGCATTTGATCGTGTAGCGTCGGGACAAGAAAAACAAGTAGGGGCTGGTTTAGCAAATAATCTGAGTAACCCAACGACAACTCAGTCACAAAATCTCTCCGTACAAGGACAAACTGAACTCATGCTAATTTCTGGATACTCTGGTATTGGGAAATCAGCTTTAGTTCAGCAATTGTATAAGCTCATCACTCAAAAAAGCGGCTACTTTATTGCAGGTAAATTTGACCAGTTGCAGCGCGATATTCCCTATCAAGCTTTAGTTGCTGCCTTCCAAGAATTGGTGCGACAACTACTCACAGAAACTCAAGGGCAATTACAACAGTGGCGAGAAAAGATTCGACGGGCATTAGGAAGCAATGGACAAATTATTATTGATGTCATTCCCGAAGTTGAACTGATTATTGGCAAACAGAATCCCGTCCCCGAATTACCCGCAACAGAAGCACGAAATCGGTTTAATTTAGCTTTTCAAAAATTTATTCAAGTTTTTTGCCAAAAAGAACATCCTCTCGTCCTATTTCTAGACGATCTTCAGTGGACAGACAGCGCTACGTTGCAATTGATCCAGTTGATAATGACAGATTTTACTACTCAATATCTGTTTGTAATCGGAGCTTATCGAGATAACGAAGTCACTGCAACTCATCCTGCAATGCTGACTTTATCTGAAATGAAAAAGCAGGGAGTAGTAATTAATCATCTCTCCCTTTCACCCTTAAATTTAAACCAGGTTAATGAATTCATTGCGGATACGCTGAAAACCGAGTGGGTTCCTACGCAAAGATTAGCCGAGTTGGTTTGGCAAAAAACACAAGGTAATCCTTTTTTTATTAAAGAGTTTTTCAAGTCACTTTATACAGAGCAATTGCTGACTTTTGATTTGAATGCTGGGGCTTGGCATTGGGATTTAGAGCAAATTATAACTAGGAATATTACTGATAACGTTGTTGAGTTCATGGCAGAGCAAATTCAAACCTTATCAGAATCTGCACAAAAAATTTTACGATTAGCCGCTTGCATTGGCAACCAATTTGATTTACTAACTCTTTCAATAATTAATGAAACTTCTCCAAAACAAACGGCTGATGAATTATGGAATGCCATTCAAGCAGGATTGATTTTACCCGTTGGGGATGATTACAAATTTCTGAAAACAAACAGAGAGGCGAATGACTTAAAAATTATTTATAAATTTGCTCACGATCGCATTCAGCAAGCCACCTATTCCCTAATTCCCCCTGACGACAAGCAAGCGGTTCACTGGAAAGTCGGGCAACTGTTGTTAGAAAATACCCCACCACAGGTACTCCAACAAAAGATTTTTGATATTGTCAATCAACTCAACTTCGGTATTGAAGCAATTGACATCGAGTTAGAAAAAGATAAACTTGCTCAATTAAATCTGATTGCTGGCAAAAAAGCGAAGGCATCAGCAGCTTGGAAACCCGCCTGGAATTACTTAATAATTGGTATAAATTGCTTGAGTGCAGATAGTTGGCTTTGTCAGTATGACCTAACTCTGGCACTGTATGTGGAAACAGTAGAAGCTGCTATCTTGAGTGGCCACGTTCAGGACATGGAAAAATTGGCTGACCTAGTGCTTCAACAAGCTACTTCATTGCTGGACAAAGTGAAAGTCTATGAAGTCAAGATTCAAGCCTATACAGCACAAAACAAACCGTTAGAAGCGATAGATACGGCACTTTCAGTATTAAAGTTGTTGGGTATCCGTTTTCCCAAAAAACCAACAAAATTAAATATTTTATTTGAACTGATGAAGACAAAGTTAAGTTTAGTAGGGAAGCCAGTTGAAAAATTAATCGACCTACCAGTGATGACTAATCCTGATAAACTGGCAGCAATGCGTATCCTATCAAGTATACTTTCGGCGGCCCATTTAGCCCGACCTGAATTGCTACCGTTAATTGCGTTTAAACAGGTCAATTTATCAATCAAATACGGAAATACTTCTGTGTCTTCTTGTGCCTATGCTACTTACGGACTAATTCTGTCTGGGGAAACCGTAGGAGACATTGAGACTGGTTATCAATTTGGGAAACTTGCTATCTTGCTCCTCGATAAGTTTAATACTAAAGAACTTACAGCCCGCACCATATTTATTGTTAATTACTTTGTCAAACATTGGAAAGAGCATCTTAGGGAAACTTTAAACCCTTTGCAGAATGCTTACTCGATCGCCCTAGAGACTGGAGACTTAGAATATGCAGCTTATTCAGTTTGTGTATACTGCTATCATTCCTATGTATTGGGGAAGGAATTGGCAACAGTCGAGGCAGAGATGGCAATGTACAGTAATACCCTCAGCCAACTGAAGCAAGAAACATCATATTACTATAACCAACTAAATCGACAGGTTTTATTGAATTTGATGGGACAGGCTGAAGATAAATGCCGTTTAATCGGTGAAAGCTATGACGAAACAAAAATGTTACCCCTGCATCGAGAGGCGAATGCTCAAAATCTTTGTCGCTCGGTCTATTTTTACAAGCTATTTCTCTGCTATCTTTTTCAAGACTATCAGCAAGCTATAGAAAATGCTAAATCAGCAGAAAAATATAGCGATAGCGCTGTAGGTACTATTCCTCTCTACCATTTCTACAATTCTTTAGTTTATCTGGCTATCTATTCTGACGCACCAAAATCCGAGCAAAAACTCATCCTCCAGAAGGTGGAAGTCAATCAGAAAAACATCAAGAAATGGGCGGACTTTGCTCCGATGACTCACCTCCATAAATTCTATCTAGTGGAGGCAGAGCGATATCGAGTTTTGGGGGAAAATGCTAGGGCGATCGACTACTACGATCGCGCCATTGCCTTAGCGAAAGAACATGAGTACCTCAACGAAGAGGCTTTGGCTAATGAACTGGCTGCCAAATTCTACCTCGCTTGGGGAAAAGAGCAAGTTGCCCGAGCCTATATGACAAATGCTTACTACTGTTATTTACGTTGGGGTGCAACAGCTAAAATGACTGATTTGAAACAACAGTATCCAGAACTTTTAAAGCGTTTTACGAAAGCCAATTTTTCGGATAAATCTCGCAACATCCTGTCTGATACATCTAACAGCATTTCAGGTGAAACGCTGGATTTGGCAGCATTGATGAAAGCATCTGGGGCAATTGCCAGTGAAATTGAGCTAGATAAACTCCTCACCACTTTGATGAAAATCCTGCTGGAAAGCTGCGGTGCACAAACTGGCTATCTAATTTTAGAGTCTCAAGGACAACTGCGAGTCGAAGCTTCAGGTGAGGCTAACTCAGATCGGGTGATGGTTTTGCAATCGACTCCTATAGAAACCTGTTTGCCTTTGTCGATTATTCACTATGTTGAAAGGACTCAGGAAGGATTGATTGAAACCAATGTTTCCCGTGAAGGCAGATTTACCCAAGATGCTTATATCAAAACACAGCAGCCCAAGTCTATCCTGTGCGCCCCTCTGATCAATCAAGGGCAATTAATTGGAATTGTTTACTTGGAAAATAATTTAGCAGATGGGGTTTTTACACCCGATCGCCTAGAACTAATTAAACTGCTGTCAAGTCAAGCGGCGATCGCCCTTACCAACGCTAGACTCTATACTCAGGTACAATCTACCCAAAATCGCCTGAATAAATTCCTCAATGCTATACCTCTAGGCATCTCCGTTCACGACGCCAAAGGACAACTGGTTTACGCCAATCCAGTTTCACAGCAGTTACTGAATATTCAAGATTTACCAAAAGCCGAAATCGAGCAACTCTCAAAAACCTATCACATTTATCGGGCAGGGACAGGGGAGATATATCCAGTCGAACAGTTGCCCCTGGTGCGATCGCTTGGCGGTGAAAAAGCTCAGGCGGATGACTTGGAACTCCACCACAGCGACGGGAGCATTTTTGTAGAAGCAACGAGTACGCCAATTTTCAATGAGACGGGTAATGTAGAGTACGCGATCGCAGCTTTTCAAGATATTAGCGATCGCAAGCAGGCACAAAAAACGCTGATCGAAAATGTCCGCTTAGAACAGGAAATTAGTGAGCGCAAAAAAGTTGAAGCAGAACTCGAACGAGCCAAAGAAGCAGCCGTTGCCGCCAACCTCGCCAAAAGCATTTTCCTTGCCAACATGAGCCACGAATTGCGAACTCCCATGAATGCCATTCTGGGTTTTTCGCAACTGATGAATCAGGATACCAATCTGTTAACTGAACAAAAAGAGAACCTTAACATCATTCAGCGCAGTGGAGAGCATTTATTATCTCTAATTAATCAGGTGCTTGACCTTTCTAAAGTTGAAGCTGGACGCATGACGGTATCTAAAAACAATTTGAACCTTCATCATTTTTTAGCTGAAATTGAGGATATGTTTGCCTTAAAAGCCATCGCTCAAAGCTTAGACTTACGATTTGAATGTGCTGCCGATGTTCCTAAATATATCTACGCTGATGAAATTAAGTTGCGGCAAGTGCTGATTAATTTAATCAGTAATGCCGTTAAGTTTACCGCTTTTGGAAGTGTGTATTTAAAAGTAAAAAACAAACAGGTAAAAACCCCAATAGAAGCCGAAACTAAAACAACCAACAACCCACAATCAACAACCATTACCTTTGAAGTAAAAGATACGGGAATTGGCATTGCAGTAGAGGAAATGGAGAATCTATTCAAACCCTTCGTGCAAACAGCATCCGGTCAAAAAGTGCAGCAAGGAACCGGATTAGGACTGACGATTAGCCGTCAATTTGTCCGCTTGATGGGAGGTGAAATAACAGTCATTAGTCACGGTAAAGCTTTCACCCCTGGAATGCCTCTCAAGGAATTTTTAGAAGACACAACGGGTACAACATTTAAATTTGACATTCCTGTGGGCATCGCTGATGCCAGCACAATTCAAAATCAACCCCAAAGTCGTCGCGTCGTTGCGCTAGCGCCTAACCAACCCCAATATCGCATCCTCGTGGTGGACGATCGAGATTACAATCGGCAACTGTTAGTTAAACTCCTCAAACCTGTTGGTTTTGAAGTGCAAGAAGCGAGTAACGGTATTGAAGCGCTTGCAATTTGGGATTCCTACTCACCTCATCTGATCTGGATGGACATGAGAATGCCCGTTATGGATGGTTATGAAGCCACGAAACGCATTAAAGGCACTATCAAAGGTCAAGCTACTGCTGTTATTGCTATTACTGCTAGCGTGTGGGAAGAAGAAAAGGCAGTTATTTTATCGGCTGGTTGTGATGATTTTGTGCGAAAACCGTTCCACACAGAGGCCATCTTTGACATCATGACTAAACATTTGGGCGTCCTTTATATTTATCAGGAGCAAGAGCTACCATCTCCCCCTTCTAATGTGACTGGAGAATCGTTAAATTTCACGGATTTATTAGCAGCGATGTCAAAAGAATGGATAGTAAAATTATATGAAGCAGCTATGGACGCTGATGCGGAATTAGTTTGTCAACTCCTTGAGGAGATTCCTGAATCTCACGCTTTCGAGCTTCAAACTCTCAGAAATTGGGTGACGAGGTTTCAGTTTGAGAAGATTCTCGATTTAACTGAATCCTTGGTTGGTGAATGATGATATTTTTAGGAATTACACACGGGTGGTCAGAAACCGGGTTTTTTTACGATAATACTTGGTTAAAGTCCCTAGATTCGCTAAAAAACCCGGTTTCTAGGCGTCGGAGTGCGTAAATCCTGACGAAAAGACGCGTTGCAGCCCGTTGATTCGCTAAAAAACCCGGTTTCTGGGTAAGATTGCGTAAGCCCCGTTTATGCTATTTGATAGCACGGGGTTGGTTCTGTTCCATCATTGACTTTAATGCCGACAGTTTTAAGTCTGTAAGGTCGCGGATGGTAATTGAGCAACCGTCTCCCAATTTAACAGCAGTGAAATAATAGCATTTGCCCAGGTAATCACTTTCTAGATGAACCTCTCCTTCAAGCGATTCTCCAGTCTCAACAACTTCTACTAATAAATCAAAGACTCCGGGACTTAATTGATTAAACAGTTTTTTGAGCACGGGTTCCCCCGCGAGTTCTGTTCGTTTTTTCCCTAAGAGTCTGGCAAAGACAGGGTTAACTACCAAGCAGCGAAAATCTTCAATTTCTCCAGCGATATCTCCCCTCACCGCCTGCACTGCGGCTATTCCATCCAGAGATGAATTTAGCAAATTTGCCAGCAGGCTGCGAGATTGGTAGGCAATTTCTGCGGTTTGCTGGTGTCGCTCGATTGCTTCTTTAAGCTGGCGTTTTTGCTGCTGGATAGTGACCTGAGTATCGAGGCGAACTAGCACTTCTTCCGGCTCAAAAGGTTTAGAGATATAGTCAACTCCTCCTACCTTAAAAGCTTTGACTTTATCAAATACTTGGTCAAGTGCGCTTAAGAAAATAATCGGAATTTCTGAGGTTTTTTCATCGGATTTGAGGGCTTCGCAGACTTGATAGCCGTCTATATCTGGCATTTTAATATCCAGCAATATAGCATCGGGGGGATGATTGCGAACTGTTCTCAAGGCCATCGCACCATTGGTTACGCAGCGAACTTTATACCCATTTTTAGTGAGAATTTCTGTTAGAAAACGCAGATTTTCTGGGAGGTCATCAACAATTAAGATGTTACCTTTGGGAGTTTCTAATTGATTGATGTCACTTGTTTCAGCCGCAGCCATCGCCATAAGTTTGCCTTCGCCTTTGGCATCGGCGAACTCACTTGTGGTGTTTTGCTTCTCTAGCAGAGAGCGAAAGTTATTCTTCGTAACTTTTTCTCCCATTACGTCTGAAAGCCGGTGCCACAGGATGGCTGCTAAATCTTTGATATGTCCTATGCTGAGGTACAAGCTGTCAGCAACAGCACTATAAGTTGCGTTTTTCCAAGCAGCTTTTAAGATTTCCTGCTCAAGAAAATTTAACGGTTTACTGGTTTTGGACTCTAAGGCTGATTCTAGAAATTCTAGGGCTTCTTCAAAAGTCATATACAAATCAATCTCATCGGGTAAGGTTTTTCAGTTTTGCACCCTAGCTTTGAGTTATACACCGTAGTAAGTCGGTGGAGAAATTCCTAATAGTGATTATGACAGACTTATTGACACTTACGCTCCTGGACGATCGCCCCCGATCCTCATTTTACCTTGTCGAAGCAAAAGTAGCGATCGCGCCCCCCTAATTCTTTGTGATGGCGATCGGCTTAAACCCTTGTCACTACAAGGCTTTTAAGTTGCTTGCCACCCCCTCGACGCCTACGACATCGACTCTTTGAAATATATAAAGCTGTTAACAAATCTGAAAAACGGGTTCATTTTTCATAAATCTGAGTTCGCTACCTAGCGGAGAACCGTATAACTCACTACCAAGGCTTGTATTTATCCAAAAGACAAGCCTTAATTAGTTTTTATATGGTTAGATAAAAACATCCGCCGATTAGCGCCGACAATTCCATTAATTTTCAGTATTATCACTGATGTATTTTAGCGCGTGATAGTGTACCCCTCACTCAGAAATATGCCCATTAGGCAAAGATCCGACTTTTCCGACTTTATGATCCGACTTTTCCGACTTGCTTTATGCCTATATTCCCAACATACTATTAATAGCATCTACCAAAAGACAGATAACAGTGCCAGTCATGCTGTCGATCTGCTCCATCTAAAGATAGATAGTAAAACCAGGGCGTCCGACTTTTCCGACTTTACGATCCGACTTTTCCGACTGACAGGGGTAGGGGAGGGGAGCGATGATAGAGATATGGAAAGGATACAGCCTCAAGAAAAAGCATTGCATCATTTTGGGATGAATCTTGTAGGGTCGATCGAAGATCCCGCCGGAAAAATAAGGGTTTTCAGCTTTGATAAAATTCAAAACCATCCCGCAAATATGCAACGCTCTTTTTGAAAAATGCTGAAAGATATGGAAGAAAGTGGGTGCACTTAGCTGTTTTCCAAGTCAAAGCGATCGCTCGGTTAACACAACAGCAATAGCATAATTCACCTATTGCTTAACAAAACCATCCAACAATAGCAACGTGCCGAAATAGGCTGCGGTTGGAGCAGAAATAAGAATTGATCGGAACCCCTGTTAATTGAACACACAAATTATCTAATTACCAGGATTATGACCATCCTTAACTACAACGAAACTACCTACCTGCAAGAAAATCCCGACGTGGCACAAGCCGTAGCTTCAGGCATTATTCCCAACGGCTTCGAGCATTGGGTAAAGTTTGGTTTTATTGAAAAAAGAAACCCACAAATTTCCTTCAACGAGCAATTTTATCTAGATGCTAACCCCCAGGTAGCAGCAGCAGTGGCCAACGGTAGTTTCTCAAGCGGATTTGAACATTATGCGCGGTTTGGAGCGGCTGAAGGTCGATCGCCCGTTGCCAGTACCACACCCACAGGATCTCAACTTCAAGAAATCTTAAAGCGCGGGTTTGTGCGGGTTGCAGTTAACGAGGATGCGATCGGATTTAGCAACCGGGAAGCCGACGGTTCTTTTAGTGGGATTGGCATTGATTTTAGTCGCGCCATTGCCACTGCTTTGTTTGGGAACCCGAATGCAGTAGAATTCGCAGTCGTCAAAGCCGGTGAAGACTTTAATAGTGTTGCCAGTGGCGCAGTGGATATCGCCGCCACTTTGCCCACTCAATCTGTGCTCCGCGATGCCAGTTTAGGAGTAGATTATTCGCCTACCGTTTTCTTCGACACTCAAGCGGTATTGGTGCGTGGTAATAGTGGAATTAGTTCTGTTAACCAGTTATCAGGAACAACCATCGGCGTATTAGCAGGAACGCGCTCTGGGCAAAATTTAATAGATGCCGCTCAACGTGCCGGAATCGCCCTCAACATCCAAACTTTCCCCTCACAAGATGCTCTGTTTGGCGCTTACGATGCGGGACAAATCGGTGCAGTTTCGATTAATCGCGGGGTGCTGAGCAATCGCATTCCCACCTTATCCAATCCGGGAAATCAAGTCATCCTGGATGAAGCCATTTCCAAAGAGCCTTTAGCACTCATCGTGCCGGAAAATCAGTCTGAATGGGCTGATGTGGTGCGGTGGGCGGTCAACGCTCCCATCCAAGCCGAATTCTTTGGCATTAACTCCCAGAATGTGAATGAATTTCTTGATGGAAATTCCGCCAGTAAGCGCTTTTTAGGCGTGGAAGGGAATTTAGGAGAATCTTTGGGACTCAAAAATGATTTTGCCTTGAAAGTTATCCAACAAATTGGTAATTACGAAGAGATTTACAATCGCAATTTCAATCCCGAAGTGCTGCCGCGCCAGCTCAATGAACTAATGTTTGTCGAGCCTGGGGGACTGCTCTATTATCCACCCTTTTCGGGGACTGACGAATTAAGTGTACCCTTAGTAAATAACGACAACCGCAACGTTTTAGAGGAAGTTTTAGACCGGGGTTTCGTGCGCGTTGGGGTGAGAAATGATGCACCTGGACTGGGTTTTGCTGACCCCAACGGCAATTTAACCGGATTTGATGTGGATTTGGGTCGGGGACTAGCAGCTTCCCTATTTGGCGACCCCAACGCAGTGGAATTCGTAATTCAGAAAACGGGGGCTCAGCGCTTCAGCGATGTCGCCAATGGCATCGTTGATGTAACTAGCCGCAATGCCACCCACAACCTCAAGCGGGATGCTTTGCTGGGGGTAGATTTTGCCCCCATTAATACTTACGATGCTCAATTTGTAGTAACACCAACCGCCAGCGGAATTACCTCTTTTGAACAGCTTGCAGGTCGCCGAATTGGCGTGAGTGCAAATACCACTTCTGAGGCAACTCTGCGAGAAAAACTGAGTGCTTCGGGTATTAATGCGGAAATCGTAGCCTTAGATAGCTTCCAGACCCTATTTGATAGTTATATCAAGGGCGAATTGGATGCGCTCACCGGCGATGGAGGTCTGATTATCTCTCGTCTTCTCACCTTACCCCCAGAGCAGCGAGACCAGCATCAGCCCTTTCCAGAAGTCTTGGGAGAGGAGCCTTTAGCAATGGTGGTGGACGAGAATCAATCCCAGTGGAAGGATGTGGTTTCTGGCGTTACTTATTCTCTTTATGAAGCGTTAGAACTGGGTTTAACTTCAGAAAATGTGCGCCAGGAAATCAATAGCTCAGATCCAGTTGTTCGCCGCTTTTTGGGAGTGGAAGGAAATGTGGGTGAAAGTCTGGGTTTGTCGAATAATTTTGCTTTGAATGCGATTTCCGCAGTGGGGAACTATAGCGAAATGACCGCTCGCAACTTCCCGGGTATTCCTGTTAGCCCTTTGCAAGCGCCTTATACCGAGGGCGGTGTCTTGTTCTCGGTTCCTTTTGCTTGATTGGCTTGAATCGGGGTGATTCATGAATCACCCTGACAACAATAAACCTTGAATATTGGCTAAGGACACTGAATCCAATCTTTAGCCGGATAAATACTCAGACTAGACTCAGCTAGATGTTTGCGGGATTGGGGTGCAACGAAAAAAGTAACAGAAAAATGTTCCTTCACATCTATCTTTCACCACCTTTAAAATCATGTCAAATTCTCAATCACTTATTGCAACAGACATTCGGTATTGTCCTGAAGATATAGAGAAAGCATTTTGGCAGCTATGGCAGCAGAATCGAGATTATCTTTACCGTTGCTGTGTCAAGTGGATGGGAGGGAATCCTACTGATGCCGAAGAGGTGCTCAGTCGCGCCATGCTCAAAGCTTGGGATAAGTTACCAGACTATGCCGAAAAAATCACCAACCTCCGAGCTTGGCTACTTTGCTTAACCCATAATCTCTGTATAGATATACACCGAGAACGTCGCCGGAAAGCAATGCAAATGGAGGATATTGAAGAAGTAGCTGCTACAGGAAGCTCAGCATTTATTTCTGGTTTGAACTCTCCTGAAGAAGCACTTCTACATCATGAGTTGGGACAGTACATTCGCCGCGCTATTGATACTCTTCCTTCTCGATTACGCAATCCGTTTATTCTGCGTTACTGCCACCAGATTGCCTATCAAGATATTGCCCAAAAACTTGCTCTCTCGCTCAATAACGTTTACAAGCGCATTCAACAGGCACGAGAAATTCTGCAAAAGCGTTTGAGCAGGTATTTGTCAGGGTTGGATGATGGTTTGTTAGATTCCTCCGAGTCGTCTCAAAAGGGGGACGTTGCCTCGATCGGGGATGATTTTGCTGTAGGGGTAGTGCCCCCGTGCCTACCGCGTCAAGATGGTGGGGCGATTCCCTACGGGATAGCTTCGCTTGACGCAGGGGAATTGCCCCTACAATCCGATGAAACGATCGCATCCGACTCGATCGCCCCCATCCCTCAGAACATTGGCGAGACAATTAATTATCAGGTAACAGCAATATGTCTAGAAACACTGCACTCCGGGTGGTATCCCTCACTCAGTCCTCTGGGGTGGAGTTGAATGCTTACCTAGTTTTAGACGAAAAGCCAGCCCGAATTGACCAGAAGCTGAAAACATTAAGTGAGTACGTGCAGCAGTATCCTTCGGGATGGAAGAAACGGTTGGAATTGGCGAATCTGCTGTATGCAATGGGTCGTATTGAGCAGGCGGTTGAGGAGTATCGCCAAGTAATCGATCGGCAGCAACCATTGATTGGCGTGCGGTTGCAATTGGGGAAACTCTTGCAGCTTATGGGACGAGAGGTTGAGGCAGTAGCGGTTTATGAAAGTGCCTCGGCCAATGCACGCAATGAGGCGACTCGGCAGCATATCAGCGGATCGATCGCACTCTGTAGAAATGACACTCAAGCCGCGATACTCGCTTTTGAGTCGGCGGCAACCCTTGAACCAGATAATGCGGCTCACTGGCTGGCCTTGGGGCAGGTGCAAAGGGGGAGAGGGGATGCGGTTGCAGCTTTGCGAGCCTTTGATACGGTTTTGTCCCTTCAGCCAGATGATGTTGTAGCGCTGATTGACAGCTATGACGCGAGTCATGCGGTGGGGAATGTGCGCCAAGCGCAGCGGCGGTTGAGCAAAGCGCTAGAGGTGGCTCCGGGTGATTTCCGAGCGCTCAAACGACTGGCGGATACTCGTTGCCGGATGAGATTGGTATCGGGTGAGGAAGGCAAACAGACTAAAAAAATAATTAGTTCTTTGCTGCAACAGGCTCCTGATGCGGCGGATGCCCGCGAGTTGCTGGCATATTATCACCTTTTCCGAGGGGAGTCGGCTAACGGGGTTGCGGTGTTGGAAGGGTTTACTGAGGAACACCCGAATCATCCTAGGGGTTGGTATTCCTATGGGCGGTGCTTGTTCCATACGGGGGAATATCAGAAAGCGGCTGAGGCGATGCTGAAGGCTTATCGTCTCTATTCCCAGGATTGTGAAATTTATCGGGCGTTGTGCGAGATTTTGCCTGCTGCGGGGATGACTTCTTCCCCAGATCCTCTCGATCCCCCCCAGCCCCCCTTAAAAAGGGGGGAGCTAGAGCAGGCAAAGTCTTCTAATTGCAAGGGGGGAACTCCTCTGGAAGTCCCCCTTTTTAAGGGGGATTTAGGGGGATCTAACCGTCGTCTCCCAGATCCTCTCGATCCCCCCCAGCCCCCCTTAAAAAGGGGGGAGCTAGAGCAGGCAAAGTCTTCTAATTGCAAGG
>NZ_JAUBVD010000019.1:0-10075 GCF_036705675.1 Microcoleus sp. AT8-A3 | reverse complement strand
CCCCCTTTTTAAGGGGGATTTAGGGGGATCTAACCGTCGTCTCCCAGATCCTCTCGATCCCCCCCAGCCCCCCTTAACAAGGGGGGAGCTAGAGCAGGCAAAGTCTTCTAACTGCACGGGGGGAACTCCTCTGGAAGTCCCCCTTTTTAAGGGGGATTTAGGGGGATCGAACCCTGAAGTAACCCTTGCATCAATAGTAGAAGAGATGCTCGATCGTTTTCCCGATCGCTGGAGTGTTTGGACGACGGCGGGGCGGGTGTTGGTGGAAAGTTTTCAGGAGATTGAGCGAGGGTGTGGTGTCTCTGTGCGGGGGACGCAACTTGAGCCGCAGTTACCTGATGCTTGGTTTGGTCACGGGCGGGTGTTGGCGCTGGCGGGGAAACACCGGGAGGCGGTGGAGGCTTTGGCGCAAGGATGGCAGTTGCTACCGGAAGAGGGGCGTTATCTGCAATCTGTGTCTGCTGCGGTGTGGCTGGGGGAGAGTTATCGAGTGTTGGGGGATGAGGTGGCGAGTCGGAAATGGTTGGAAAAGACTGGTCAGTCTCAGGAATTGATGGAGTTTGACCCGGCTATGGCTGGTTACTGGCAAGGAAGAGCGTTGTTGGGGTTGGGGGATGTGACGGAGGCTGTGGAGGCTTATCGAAGTGCGCTGAGTCGGCGGTTGCTCTACCCTTTTCGCGGGGAGGTTGAGGAGGCTGTGAAACGGTTGAAAGGTAAGAGGCGAAAGGGCGATCGGGCTAAAGCGTAGATCCTTGACTTCTTAGAGAAGTCGGGGAGCTGAACCTCTCAGAGTGCATTGAGTTAGGAAAAAACAGCCTCTAACTCGAAAAATTCAGAAATTGACCTCTGGATTCGTCTTATAGGTGTAGAGACAAAAATCAAATTTCGTCTCGACTAATCTCGAACAAAATTGAGGATAAAACCTCAATCAGAAACAACAACTAAAACTAGCAAAAAGGAGAAAAATAATGCGACGCTTGAGATTCTAACATCAAAAATCAATTCTGATAGTGGAATATTTATCAGTAATTGAACATCTGTGATTAAAAATTGATGTAGTAGGGTAGGCACTGCCGTCAGCGCCTACCCTAGATATTTTGTTGCTGACCTTAAGTTAAGGACAAAACCTGGTGCAATGGGTGGAAATTAAAATTCTTGTGCTGAGGGTACGTTGATCTAGGAAAAAACAGCCCCTAACTCGAAAAATTCAGAAAGTGACCTCTGGATTCGTCTTATAGATGTAGAGACAAAAATACAACTTCGTCTCGCCTCAAATCAGAAAATCGACAAGTAACACCATCATGAATTCAATGAAAAAAACTATGCGATTGGCCAAGATTTTGGCATTTGCTCTGTCAGTTTTGATCTTCTGTTTTCCTACAGCAGCAATGGCAGATACTTGCTCTTCTCCTGAAAATCCTGTAATTCCGCAGCCATTGAGACAGATTAAAATTGATAACGGAAGTTTCAATGTTGATACAAATATAAGATGCCTGAAAGAATCAAAAAGAATTGACACTGCTGTAGTTTCCTTAGAGCCTTCTACTGCAACTGGAATAATTGACAAGATTGAAATTACTGGTCCTGGGGGAAAACGTGAGTTTGGTTGTATGCCTAGCAAAGTGCAGCAAGGTACTAACCTAATTGAATTATGCGGTGGACCAGCGATTTTAGAAGCTGGAGATGTCAGATATCAGGCACAAGGAAGTGGTTTTGGAACAGAACCCGCGATCTTAAGCATTAACTTCAAATCTAACTAAGGGTAATCAAAAAGATAACACTCATTAGTTGGGATAAAAGAGTTTATCTAGCTGTCCTTTCAAACACACATAGCTAAATATTATTCAATATATAACTATTTGTGTTTAAATTTTATGCGATTTTTGCTCATACCAATTTTTTATGAGGCTGCATAGAATCCGATCCCCCCTAACCCCCCTTAATAAGGGGGGGACAAGAGGGTGCTCAAAGTCCCCCTCCCGCGGGGGATGCGAGGGGGATCGAAATATATGCAACGACCTATTAAATTGGTATCAGCTAATAAAGTTAACCATAAAAGCCGCAATATAACTACTGAAAATAACTCATTTAATCCATGATAAACATTCAAAAAAGCCCTAGGGGCAAAATATTCAATTCTGACTTAGCTTTTATCGCATTCTGTTTCTTCATAGCTTTATTTGGATTGGGTTATACTCTGACAATATTGCCAGAAATCGCACAATCTCAGTTAGTCAATCCAAATAGAATCTGTATTACTGGCGGTTGGAAATTTGGCTTAATTGTCACGCACATTCTCACTTTTGCGCTGATTCCGCTAGCAATGAGAATTTTTTACGACGGTTTAAAAAATTTGGGATTGGGGTTCAAAGTGATTTTTGCTTCCCAACTAGGTCTAGCTTTTATTATGGTAGCGATCGCCGCTGAAATTGGCTGGCACGTTACCCAATGCTGGTATTATCAAAACGATTTCACCATGCTGAATTTTATGTTCTACTTTTTCTTGATTTCAGCATTTGTATTGTGGTCAGATGGCCTGGTTATCAAGACAACTGCCCTCACGAGATTAGTTAACATTTTGTTCGCCATCAGTTTGTTGGTTATATCAATTTTATACCCTTTAGGTTATAAAGCTGACAACCCTACCTTTAAAGTGCCAATTTATATTGCACTTACTATAGTTTTTGGAGTCTTGACCTACCGAGGTTATCAGCTTCTCAAAGATTGGAAGATTATTCTAGTCCCAATTTTTTCAGTAGGAGTCAACTTAACTTTTGTATTTCTTCTAGACAAATATGGAGGCGATCCCTATACCAACCCCCAAGTCGCTTTAAATGCTTTATTTCATATTCTTCATGACTTAGGTGGAACAGAAGCAGGAGTTGCTATCTTCACTTGGTTAGTTTACAGCAAAGGCATTGCTGAATTCAGTCACGCAAATCAAGAAAAATTAGCAATAGAAAATTAGCAAATATGGTTATATCAATAGCTGATTCCTTGCCGATTAACAACATTTTGTTCATGATTTATCCCCTTGGACATCTCGGTATAGCTCTGATTGAATGGGTATTACTAGGTTGGGGGATTCTGCTGTGGCGACTATCACCCAGCTTAGCGATGATTGTTTTACCTTTATTGCTAGCCAGCCTTAGCTATGACAATTTCATTCTGTCCATAGGAAATTTAATTGGTGAAGGAGAGCTTTTAGAAATTCTCAGTAGGGTTCGCTTTCTCTTGCACGACTTAATTGTGCCGCTGTTCATTGTAATTGGTGTTGAACTTGCTCACCGTGCTGGAGCAGCTTGGGCGACTACAATAGTGCGAGTTTTATCTTGGGTAGTTGCATTCGGACTCGCGGGGATAGATATTACCACCAACTACATAGGATTGGAGTTGGAGCCAAGGTTTTTTGCGGAAATTTTGCGTTATAGCCCTGCTAACTTAACTGGCCCACCAATTATTACCATTGTAGTTAATTTGTTCATGCTACTGATTGGTATCGGTATCTGGGTCAGGCTGAAATGGTCGTGGTTATTTGTAGGAACATTTATTGCCCTACTTGGTAATGCTATGCCTTCATCTACAGTAGGTACACTCCCTGGTAGCGCATCTGAATTAGTAATGGCTCTAAGTTTGCTGTTAACAGAGGATAAAGTACAGATAATCGGCAAAAAACTAGCTAGAAACCAACAACAAGAGAATATATTTATGGTCAATAAAAATCCCGAAGCCGCGTTTGAGTGGGAGCATATTATCCCCAAAGATGGCTACAAAATATATCAGTCAGGGAGTCACATTAAAGGAAATTTTATCCAAGTTTTCGCTCCTGATGCTCCTTGCCGGGATGGGGAAGGAAAACTGAGGTTAATTACTTACTTGCACGGCTTTGCTTTGTGTCTGCCAAAATTCTATGAATCTCATTTAGAAGAATTGGCTAAGCAAGGCTATTATGTAGTTTTTCCTGATTTTCAAAACAGCCGCTATCCCGACGATATAACAACAAACAAAGCCAGTGAAGAAAAAGAACCCTTATCTTTTTGGTTGAACATTTTGAGTAAAGTAGTTTCAAAATGGGATAAATTCAAGATAGAGGATACTTTACTGCAATATCGGCGAAAGAAGATTGGCCCGGTTGTCCGCAAGCTCCTCAAACCTACCCTGTTCAAGTACCTTCGCCTTTCCTTAGCCTTGGTCGTACTATTTTTAGTAATAAAATTGTTCAAAAACCGCTATGGAAAGAATCTGAAGCAGCTTATTTACACTGTTGACCTCAGTCTTTTACACAGTCCCGTGGAATGGATTCAACAAGCTATCGGCCTAACTGATGCAGCTTGGAAAAAATTAGGTCAAGATAATCCCAGTCTTGCTCAATCGGAGTTTGATTTTTATGTGTTCGGTCATTCTTTGGGAGGATTATTAGCCATGAGTTGGCCTCTCTATATCGAGGAAAATCAACAAAAGTTTTTACCCAAACAGATTCTTACTGCCGCTCCAGCCCCAAGTACGGAAATGGGCATTCCTCAGATAGCCATCTGGATTTTAAAAATCTTCAATTCTCCGTTTACTGCCAAACCAATAAACATCCGTCAAATCGGCAGTAGGTTAATTCTACCCATTGGAATTTTGCATGGAGAAGATGACAAAATTGTGAAGCCTGGTTTTTGGATTGACCGCGCATTTGGGCAAAAAACATCTAATTTTGATTGCATCGCTAGTCACACGAAGAAAATTTACTTTTCGCTGTCTAATAAGGAGTCGAATCCTCCCTTAATTGCCTTTCACAACCAGGCCGTAACCGACACCACGTATTTTGATGATGCGTTATTTGCCAAGTTAGGTGGAGTCAAGAAACAGCCAAATATTTATAATAGCCAATATATTTGGCGAGGGTTCGATCTGGTCATGACAAACCAAGCCGATGTTAACGAGTTACTCGATAAATTCAACCAGCCAGGAAGTTTGATCGAAGTAACAGATACTTTGCCCGAAAAATCTATTGATTTTACCAAGATAGCGATCGCTCTGTTAGTTGGGCTGACTTTTTTGGGGTTAGGATATTGGTTCTGGCAATATTACACACCTGTGTAATCTCAACCCATTCTCGGAGCTCTAAAAATTCAGATATTCACCAGGGCGATCGTCTAAAAATGTAACAATGAAAAATGACAGCTAAGATTTCGTTCTCAATTCCAATCCTAACTAAAGGTTAGGCACTGTTCACTTAAAAATTAACCGATCGGGGAGGATACCATGACATTCAAAATTCTCAGCTTAGATGGCGGCGGCATCCGGGGAGTATTATCTGCTACAATTCTCAAGCAGGTAGAGACAACCATACAAGAAAAGACTGGTCAGAAATTGCATGAATATTTTGACTTGATTTCTGGCACATCCACTGGCTCAATTCTGGCGGCGGCGATTACCTGTCAGATGAATGTTCAGCAAATGATTGATTTCTACTTAGAAGAGGGAAAAAATATATTCCTACCGTCGGTTCGTGAGGCTCGAAAATGGAGAAAAGTAAGTCAAGCTCTCGGCAGTAATTTGTTATACCCCCACGAACAGGGAGAGCAGGGTTTAGCTAAAATATTGCAGAAAAAATTGATTCACCCGGAGTTGGGCTCTCCGAAAATGAGCGAGATCGATCGACCCTATATTCTGATACCTGCTTATGACGTTTATTCCCGAAACACAACGTGGTTTACGAATAACCCGGCCGATGCAAAAACGTGGTACGACAACATTGAACTCTGGAAAATCTGCACTGCCTCAGCATCAGCACCCACGTTTTTCCCCCCTTACAACCTCCCCTATAACGAGGAGCAAAGTCTTCCCCATATCGATGGCGGTGTCTCAGCCAATAACCCGGCGTTAGTGGCGATCGCCCACGCTTTGTTGATTGAAAAACAAAACAAATTACAATTGAGCGATATTGCTGTCCTCTCCATTGGCACTGGCAATACAACTTGTCCCTACAGCTATGAAGAGATCAATGAGTGGGGACAGTTGGGCTGGGCTCGGCGCCTACCGGATATGTTCATGAATCCTGCTGCTCAAAATTCTGAAGCTATCTGTTACCAAATCATGGAAAGTACAGGGGGGGATTATCTGCGTTTGGATTTCGATCTAAACCAGCGCTTCCAAGGAGAACAACAGCCCGGTCGTCTGCGACGCACGCTGACCAAGCGAGAAAAGCCCTACAACGAATACATTAAAACACAGAAGAATCAGTCTAAAGAAATCAGCGAAGAGATCGACAATCCTGACAATTGTGAAGAACTGAAAGATGCCGCTGAATGCTATCTCGATTGTGGAGAAGTTTACTATAAGAACCAAAAGGTTCCAGTTGTAGAGGCAATTCAACAGTTTATCAAGTTGGATTAGCATTGCTGCTTTAACCACCGGCAGCATCTCACTTTGGCAGCCCAGCTAGAAATCTAAGTTGTGAGGCAGGAGGCAGGAGGCAAGAGGCAGAAGGAAGGAGCCAGAAGAAGTGTTTTTACAAATATGAGATGCTCCCTTAACCACCTTCCCCTACTTGCCGAACCTCTGCTCTTTAAAACAGCCCCTGCTTAATAAGAATGCTATCCAAATTAAAACTGCCAAAGTAAAAGTATAAATCGTGCCTGTAGACAAACTCCCCTAACTCATGGAACTTATTTGGTTCTTTAAAACCCTCAACAAATACATTGCCTCCTACAAATGGCAATTCATTTTACTCTTTATCTGCCTGATATTCGACGCAGCATTCGATTCAGTCTTCCGAGCCAGCTTAAAATTTATCATCGATGCCGCCATCGTTCCCCAAAACTATAGTCTTCTGGTTCTAATCCTGTCATTGCTAGTCGTCGGAGCAATTCTATATGCCTGCATCGGTTTGCTAGGAATTTTCCTCGGAGCGCGTTTGGGCATTTTAATCACCAACAATATCCGACACTCTCTATTCGAGCATCTCCAAAGCCTTTCAATGGAGTTTTTTGGGCGACGTTCAGCCGGGGATATTGTCAATTGTCTGATTGCCGATGTCCAAAAGGTGGAAAACGGTGTAATTACAATGGGGCTGACAGTTGTTGTGTTAGAACTGTCTAACTTCCTATTTTCTCTGGTTTTCCTCTTCTTCCTCAACTGGCAATTAGCCCTGCTCAGTTTAATCGGTTTAACCCTCTGCACCATTGCCCCAGCAAAAATAGCCAGCCTTGCCACCGAAGTCGGCTATAAGTTGCTGCAAAAAGAAGGACAGATTGCCAGCGTCGTCGAAGAGAATATCCTCTCGCAAACCGTTGTCAAGATATTCGGGCTGGAGAACCAAATGACTGAGGATTTTTCCAGGGATTTGAATGACTTAAAACAGGTTTATGTCCGCGCAACCTTTCTCTCCTACTTAGTGCAGAAAGCTCCCATGATTGGTTTTGTCATGACGCAGCTTATCGTTTTAAGTATTGGTGCAGTGATGACCTACAGGAACACAATTTCTGTAGGAACTCTTACCTCCTTTCAAGTTTTAATGCTAGGATTGAATCTCAATATTCTCGGTTTAACTTCGTCACTGCCTGCATTTATCGATGGAGTAGCAGGGCTGCAACGCATCAGCGATATTTTATCAGAAACTCCGGCGATTCAGGATGCACCGGGTGCGATTGATTTACCTCACTTTTTCAGTGATATTAACTTTGACAATGTTACCTTTAGCTACTCCCAAGATAGAGGAGGAGTTAAAAATCTATCCCTGAAAATTCGCCAAGGAGACTTCGCGGTATTTGTCGGTGAAAGTGGAGCCGGCAAAAGTACAATTGTCAACTTGCTGACGCGATTTTATGACCCTGATAAAGGACGCATTCTGTTTGATGGAATTGATTTGCGTCATGCAACAATACGCTCCCTTCGTTCTCAAATTGGACTGGTTTCTCAGGATGTAATTCTCTTTAATTGCTCGGTGCGGGAAAACATCCGCATGGGCTATCTACAAGCCTCTGACGAACAAGTCGAAGCCGCAGCCAAAGCCGCCGAGATTCACCAATTTATTTTGTCCTTACCCCAAGGCTACGACACACCAGTTGGTGACAGGGGCGGACAGTTATCAGGGGGACAACGGCAAAGAATTGCCTTAGCTAGAGCCTTGGTAAGAAATCCAGCAATTCTGATTCTGGATGAAGCCACATCCGCCCTTGACCCCGCCACAGAAGCCGAAATCCTCGCCACTATCGAGCGCATCACCAAAGAACGCACAGTGATTTTCATCACCCACCGCATGGCCCATGCCTTGCGTGCGGATGTCATGTACGTGCTGGAAAACGGCAGCTTGGTTGTTAGCGGTTGACACCAATTTTTTATGAGGCTGCATAGAATCCGATCCCCCCTAGCCCCCCTTAATAAGGGGGGGACAAGATTCCGCTCACTCAAAGTCAACCCCTACTCCCCTTCTTAAGGGGGATTTAGGGGGATCGAGATATATGCAACTTCACATTAAATTGGTATGACACACAGATTTGACCTGTACTGAACATTTTGGAGTTAAAAATTATGACCGGCACAAATGATTACAAATGGCTAATTCCCTCTTCTGCTAACCTAGGCTCGAAATCTCTTGAAGAAGAGAAAGCTTTATGGGATAAAAGTCACGAAGATTATACCAACACCTCTTTCAGCATCACCCAAGACCCCAAAATCTGCAAAAACTTAATCCGTCCAGAGCGTTCTCCCGGCTATGATATTTCCAACTCGCCTGACATCAAAGTCCTAATTCCCGGTTGCGGCTCGGAAATTTATCTTCAGAAAACTTTACTAGAATTTTGCCCCCAAATTGGACAAATCTACTGTACCGATTTTTCCAAAACAGCGATTGAAAAAGCACAAGGAAACTGGAAAACAGCAGATGGAGATTCCCGACTCAACGATCGGCAAATCGTGTTTGAGGAAGTTGACTCCACGCGAATCACCGAACAAAAACCGGAGTGGAACGAGAAATTTGATTACGTCCTACTCGCAAATTCCGTGGTTTCCAGTGAGGATAAAACCAACCGCGAGATGATTCGGGAATTTGGGAAAGTTCTCAAGCCCGGTGGCAAGATATACGGATATTTTCCAACCACCTTATGCTTCTTAGAAATTGCCTATTTTAGTCGCAAACACGCTCACTGTGTTACAGAGGGATTTATCGATGTCTACGGCAATAAAGTTTGGGATGCTGAGTGGCAAGAGGCTCAGATTTATTACACTCCCTTGCGGTTAAATCGCATCTTTAAAGAAGCGGGATTAAAACAACTCAGTTTGGAGATGCAGTTTTTGGACTATGAGCCTTTTGTTTCCATGTTTAAAGAGATGATAGCTCATGACGACCCGGATATCTTTCTCTGGCATCTTCTAGTTCGTTATGAAAAATAGGACTTAGGCATTTGGGCGAAGCATCTGGCTTGATGCTTCGTTTCACTCAGCATGACACATAGGCTTTGCGTAATTAGGGACACCGCCCCGTGCCCTTCTTGGTGTCAACTTAACGTCAAACGTAGTACGGGTAAACTGTCTGACGATTAGGGCTCGATCCCCCCTAGCCCCCCTTCTTAAGGGGGGGACAAGAATCTTCTCAAAGTCAACCCCTACTCCCCAACAATCAGGGGGATTTAGCAGGGTGGATTAATTGTCAAAAGAGTAAACCAGTGGGGTTAGGCTATTTGCTGACGAGCACGCGCCAGATTTAATTGGTTTGTCTTGATGAGATAAACCGAAAAGTAATTCGCTAACATATTCAAGTTGATTGGCCATAAATCTTAAAGCTTCAGGAAGTGTATTTGTACCGAGCATCCAAGCTAGAGATAGTAAAAATTGTCTGACCATTGCCCAGTTCGCAGGTGCATTGTCACCTCGATGGATGCAGTTATCCTCATTTAACGTCACATCTTTAACCCAATGCAGCCGATTCTCTATTAACCAATGTCCTCGAATTGCCGACGCAAATTGGCTTGCCGACCAATCCTTACTACTTAAATAATAATGCGTTTCATGGAAATCAACTAACCGACGACGACTTTTTTTGCCTGACCACCTACTGCCAGTTCTTTTGATAGCAATTATATGTTTG